>DASZBJ010000036.1 GCA_035944115.1 Candidatus Babeliales bacterium | reverse complement strand
TAATAGAATGTTGCTTCGGAAAAATGAAACATTTTAGACGGGTTTTTTCACGTTTTGATAAATCAAAGCGCAATTTCCTGTCTTTTCTTGCATTTGTGGGAGCATGTTTATGGTTACGATAAAAACTCAACAGAACCTAATCATACCCATACCCAAGAAACAAGATCCATCACAAAAGCCGCCTAAAATCCAATTAGAATCGATCGATCATTGACTTTAAACCAACCAATTCTATAGGGTTAATCATAAAAGGGATTTTAATTATAAAAAATAAGGATGGGGCTATGAAGAGAAACAGGTTATACATGGTGCTCCTTGTGCTCAGTATTGTATTACCAACAAACTGTTTTGCTGCCAATGCAGTCGTAATGAAAAGAATCAATCAAGAAATGCAAAAGAAAACCGCCACCGCAGCACAAATGGCTTCATTGCTCGTAGAAGCAGCATCAACAGGTGAAGAACAATGGGTACGTATGAAAGTAGCCATATTCGTACACAAACTCAGAGATGAAGCTGAGCGAGGCGCTCTATCTTATCAAGAAGCACAGCACATAGGAGAAAGAGCCGCTGCAGGTATTGAAAAGCTCAGAAATAAACCTAAGCAAGGTAAAGCAATCGCACAAGATCTACGCCATTTGGTACAAGGACTCAAACATAGAGATGGTGTTACACCAGCCCCAGAACTCATTCCAAAAAAGCCGACCCCAGAACCAACTCCTGAACCAAAACCAACTCCAACACCAGAGCCTAAGCCAGTAAATCCCGTAACTCCACAAGATCTTAATAATTATATCAATGCGTTAACACTCAGGCTGTATCAACGGTCAATGCTCAAAAATATAGAGAATTCCCCAAGCAGTAATGTGATCCTAGTAAGTGAACGATTTCGAGCGGCTTTAGGAATGATTTTAACTGCTTCAACTACAGCAAATCAAACAAGGATAGACCGACAGAAGCAATGCAAAAATGGTGTACTTGCTATTATGCGCAATCTTGCAGAAAATAACCTTGCAGAAGTCGATGCGCAACTCAATCTACTCCCTGATACAAACCCATACGTGGTTATCGACACTCTGAACCCAGCACCGTTTAGTCATCAAGATTATTTAACTAAAAAATATAATTCCATTCTCTATCAAACGATTTTGCAACTATTCATACGAACTGAGAAGTTATTCGATGGAACAACATTAGAAGAAATAAACGCAACTATAGCAGCAGTTTCTAGGGACCCGATGCCAGGTCCAACAACGCCAACGAGCACCGCAGTAACCCAGCAAGATCTCGATAACTACGTTATGGCATTAATGTCTAGATTATACCAAACAACATTCAATGGCCTTGGAACATCATTTAAAGATCAAAATAGCGAAATTGTAAAAGCAAGCAATCGCTTTAAAGCTGCTCTGGCAGCAATTGGCACTCCTCCACCACTTTCAACTTTTTCAGCAGAACATAATAATTATAAATCCTACGTAGCAGATATTTTACGTAGCCTTGCGACAAACGATATAGTCCTGACAACAAGACGTGTAGTGAATGAACTACCGGCACCTTCCACCACTACATATCCCGCATTTATACTGATTGTAGCTGCACCATTCACCTATCAGGATTTTTTAACTAATACCTATAACGGCGTACCATATAAATTAATAATTCAACAATTTGCACGCAATGAAAAACTATTCGATACCAAAACAAAAACTGAAATTACTGCCACCATTCAAGCAGTAGAATCATATGCACCTTCAAATGTGGCCATTACCCAACAAGATCGAAATAATTATGTTGATGCACTCATTAAACGTCTGTATCAAAAATCAACCTTAAAAGATGTCGGCCCTGTCTCGCCCGGTTACCCACTCAGCACTGCAAATAAACTTAGTTTTGACTTTAGAAACGTTTTAAATACCATAGGAAACATCTATCAAGTATCCTTTGTATCTGGGCTGATGGCTGCTTACTCCATTTATAAAACACGCTTTACAGCACTTCTGAATAGCCTTGCAATGGATGATATTAAATCAGTAAACACACAGCTCTCTCAACTGCTTGCAAGCCCAGCGCTATCGCCCAACCCATCATCAGCGCCTGCCATTACCTACGGATTCCACTACCCATCATATCTGGGAATGTCGCCACTCAATAAAACCTATCAAAGCATCGTACATCAATTTATTCAGGATGAACGATTGTTTGAAAACGTGTCGGCTGCTACCATAACAGCCACGATCCAATCAGTTCCATAATTCGTCTGCAATTACGCTACGACGTGACTTTAGCCGTCTATAACTGAAATCGCCCGCTTGCACACAGCAAGTGGGCGATTTTCTTTCAAAACAGCCAACTCGATACCCTACAATGGGTTTATCCCCTTTTTAAATCTCTTCATTTCTTTAAATTCAAATAAGAGGCCTTAATACTGTTGACTTTTGAGTTTTAATTTCTATATGATAATTATAAAAGAAGTATTAATTATAATAACCATACTAATAAAGGACTGTTATGATGAAAAAAAATCTACTATACGGAGCCCTCGTGGCGCTCAGCCTACTGCAATCGCCACCCAGCTTTGCAGCCAACGCAACTGAACTACGTTCAATAGATTCAGCTATGAAAAATAAGCTTACTACTACAACACAAATGATAGGGTATTTCAAAACTCTTGCTGCTAATGGAGAAGTCCAACCAATAGAGCTTCATTTAAAAACTTTTGATACACGACTGAGACTAGAAGCAAAATCTGAAGCATTATCGCAACCACAAATTGATCAATTAAGAACAAATGCTATTACAGCTATTAGAAATATTAAAGGTAAAACGAGTCAAGGTGTTGTGCTTGGTAATAAACTAGCGGCATTAACTTATGATATCGTTAGCATTCAACCGACGCCGACTCCTACACCAACGCCAGAGCCAACTCCAACCCCTGAACCAACACCGGTTGTTCCACAGATAACACAACAAGATAGAGACAATTACATTAATGCATTAGTCGATAAAATGTATAGAACTTCTGATATGAAATATGCTCTTGATGCTGCTTCTTTTGCAGCATTGCAAGACACTACAAGTAAGGACAGTGCAATCGCAAAGAGTAATCGCTTTGCAGCTGCTATAGAACGAAGCTTCAACCCACCGACAACGGCTGGCGCTCTTTTAGATCAAGCGAATGATTATAAACAACGCCTGTTAGATCTTTTGACAAGTATTGCCGCAAATGATTGGGGAGCAGTCAATCTAAAAATAGCTATAATGCCAACACCTATTGTCAGCCCTCTCTATACACCTACACCAACTAACACAGTATTTACACTTCTGAATTATTACAGCAAACAGTATAACGGCAAACTATATCAAACAATGCTGCAAACATTAGCACGAAATGCAAATCTTTTTGCAAATATAACAAAAGCAGAAATTGATGCTGTAGTTTCACCAGTAACACAAAGCGATATTAATGCCTATACTGATGCATTAGTAAGAAGAATATACCAACAATCAATATTGAAAAATGCTGGTAACACCTGGGCCCCAAATATCGCCGCAGACACAGCAAGCACAAGGTTTGCAATTGCTATTCACAGAAGCTATGCTCCAGCAACACAAGACGCCCAAGCAACTGACTACAAACAACGCTTGTTAGATATTATGCGTAGCGCAGCTGCAAACGATATCACCACACTCGACGCACAACTGCAGGCACTCCCAACTCCTTCTACTGGAGCAGGGCTGTATACATTCATGGGAACATCATTTGTATATCAGAATTATCTAAGCTTAGATACTGGTGTATCTGGAATGAAATTCCAAGGCATGTTACAAGAATTAGTACGCAACGCAAATCTATTTCCAAACACAACAAAACTAGAGATGAATTCAGTAACACAAGCAACACCATAAAAGAGAGATCGATAGCGCCCACTACAAAATAGTGGGCGCTATTTCCAATTATAGGGGGGAAGTTTCATGAAAAAAATTGTATATCCAATCGCGGTTGGAATCGTTATGATAGCAGCATCAACACTCAAAGCTGCAGCTCCTATTATACCGCCAACTCACACCTCTCCCATGACGCAACCAACAGCCCCAATAAATACTCCTTATTACGCGCCACAAACGTTCACTACTCCTCCCACATCATCTATGACACAACAAGCCGCAACAGAACACGATTTGGACAACTACGTAAATGCATTAGTAAAAAAATTATATAAAGAATCAAACCTACAATATATCAATACTACTAATGCTTCTCATGCTGCTCAAAATCCTGCTGAAGCACAACAATCTTTTGCTTCTATAAACAAACAAGCTATCAATCTTGCTGCAGCCTTACAAAGAGCATACAATCCGCCAACAGTACCTAATGCTGTTTTAAGTCAAGCAAACGAATACAAGGCACGACTCTTTGATCTGTTACGCAATCTTGCAATCAATAATATGGCAGCTGTCAATCAACTCATTAGCTCTCTGCCTGATCCATTACCAGACCCACTCTATCCACCTATCACCACACCACTCACCTACAATGGATATTTAGGCCGAGAATACAATGACATCCTGTACCAGACTATGCTGCAAGTTTTAGTACATAATGCGAATCTATTTCCAAACATATCTAAAGCTGAAATAGACGCTTTCATAGCGACAATACGGTAAAAAAGGACAAAGTTTTATAAAAAAATTTAATAAAAAGAGTTGTAAAATGAAGAAAAAAATACTGTATTCCCTAACTCTCGCGCTATATATAATCCCTCTTTCCGTTTTTGCAGGAAATGCAAATGCTATGCGTCGCATAATGCAAACTATGAAAGACAGCAATACAACTGCTATGCAAATGGTTGCATTACTTGATGAAGCTGCACAAGCAGGGCAGGAACAATGGATCGCGGCCAATCTCACCACCTTTATTACACAACTAAACAAAGAAAACAATGAAGAGACACTCACCGCACACGAATTACAAACCATTAAAACTAAAGCAATCAAAGCTATAAAAAAAATTAAAAAAAGAAAAAAACAATTAATGGACTCTTTACTTGCACAATTAGCACCTTTACAAGCTGATGAAAGACCTCGTATTCACGTCAGTGCTGATATTGAAGGCAATTGGGATAAAGTAAAAACATTTGTCGAAAAGAGTGACATTGTGTTTTTTGAACACCCCGATGATCCAAATGATTACAAAGCTACAATACAAAATAAAAATGCACAGTTCGTTTTTCTTGGTGATGCGCTTGATAAAGGGCCAAATAACAGACAAGTATTACAATTCCTTATACATTTAAAAAAACGATATCCAAAACAAGTAACACTCATCATGGGAAATAGAGACATCAATAAACTACGATTTCATGCGCTTTCAGAATTAACCGATGAAGCAATTAAATTAGACACAGCGAATAAATTTTTGCCAAACAAATTTAGATTGAGCGGCTGGGAAAACCTGTTTAATGAATGGCTCGAAGGGAAACTAAACAAAAAAACCGGAGAGATGCAAAAATTAAACCTTGTTGATGGAACTCCAAGTATTTACACCAATGGTACACTTGCCACAACTGACAAAATTTTAAAATTAAAATTTTTAATGCAAGAAACTCTCGGAGCAGGACTCGCTTTTAATCGAGAAACCGGAGAGATAACATCACCGCAAAATGCATTTGATGATTTCAAAAAAGAAAGTAAAGCCAAAACTGATGAGGAAGCTTTTAATAAATATATGGAGTTCGTAGGGCCCAAAGGCCTTGTCATGGAATACTTACAGCTGGCAGAAATTATACATTTTGATAAACATACCGGCACATTATTTATGCATGGCGGCCTATCAAATGAAAATTTTGGATATATCCCTGAAACAGTAAAAGGTAATGGCAAAATACAAAAAATAGAAAATAATATACCCCAATGGGTTAACAATTTAAATCATTGGGCGCAAGACCGCATAAAAGATGGCATCAAAAAAAATGTTAATGGAGTATTGCCACTCATTGAGTATCAAGAGCCAGAAACAAAAGAAGAAGATGGCCTAATCTTTTGGGATCCAAACAAACCAAATCCATACAGTGTTGTACAAGCTCGCCCATGGGGACCAGATAAAAATTTAAAAGCGCTCGATCCGAAACTAGTTAAAAAATTGATTCAACTTGGCGTTAACAAAATTGTATTTGGACATTCACCAGTAGGAGAAGTGCCTGTTATCATAAAAGGGGAAAAAGGCTTTATTTCTATTGCTGCCGATACTTCATATGCCCGTGCACCATACCCCCGTAACGCAGTCATAGAAATCACCAAAGATAGTGCGACTATATACGCCGATTATTATGAAACGAGTAAGGACAAAATGAATAACGATATAGTAACAAAAAATGAACTTACTTACAGTTCAAAAGATCCACGTGTTGGGGTATCAAAAGTTATTGATAAAAAAACATACTGGAATATCAGCCCTATTCATGATGGAAAAGACATGCTTCAAGGGACTTGGTCTGTGCCTGCGGTCCAATATCGCATAGCACCGATGGCAGCGGCAGCAGGATAAAAAAAATAGAATAAAGAAATTATACATTTAATAAGGAGATTGTAATGAAAAAACAACTATTATACGCAACAGCGCTTGGACTCAGCATAGTATTTCCCTGGTCATCTTTTACGGCCAGCACCCAGATGCCACAACCGATAATGATGAACAAAAATAGCATAACCGCACGAATGCTGCTTAATGACATAAACAATTTTGCAGCGCAAAAACAGATACCTTCATTAAGCCAGAGCATCCAACTGTTTATTACGAGACTCTCTTTTGAAGCAAATCATGGTCTTTTATCACAACAAGAGGTTGATCAACTAAGAACGAATGCCTTTAATGCGGTTAAAAATATCAAAGAAGCAAAACTACTTGCTACCCAACTATACGAAAAAACTAAACATATACAAAGCATGCCTCTACCAACACTGCCAAGAGCAATCGCAGCACCTTCAGCAAACAGTGAGGAAATAAAAAATAGTTATGTTAATGCACTGATTAAGCAACTGTTTGAGCGTTCAATGATGAAACAAAATCCATCACTCAGCACGACCTTTGAATCCGCCTTACAAATAATTAAAGATGCACCGAAGAAATCATGGGAACGAACAAAAGCGACGTACCAATATCAAGACATAAAAAAACGACTCACCACTCTCATGCGTGCTCTTTCTGTAGGCGATATGAAAGAGGTGAATACACAGATCAATAAGCTCCCTGCATTTTTACGTAAACCAAACGCAGCGTTATTCTCGTTTCAAGATTACTTAAGCAAATCATACAAAAATCAATCATATCAAAACATCTTACAAACGCTTGTCCGAGAAGCAAATCTCTTTACAACAACATCGATTGCTACAATGAACGAGGTAATTACCCAAGCAAATAAAGAACTACTACCCCCACCAAATCTTATTGAAACCCCTGCAGATAATGAAACTAGAATCCATGTCATTGCAGATATTGAAGGAACCATACAAAAGGTAAAAACATTTGCTGAAAAAAGCGATATTCTTGTCTTAAATCCAAATGATCCTACCGATTATAAAGCAACACTACGAGGAAATAATACACAGCTGATATTCCTTGGTGATTCAATAGATAAGGGCCCCAACAGCAAGTGGGTTCTCCAATTTCTTATCCATCTAAAACGCACCTATCCAAATCAAGTAACCCTGATCATGGGCAATAGAGACATCAACAAACTCCGTTTCTTTGGACTTAAAGAACTGACTGATGCTGCACTTAAAATGGATGAAGACACTACTAAATTCTGGCCAAATCGATTCAGACTTTCTGGATGGGAGCCTGCATTTAAAAATTGGCTCAATAAAAAAGTTACTACCGCCGATGGAAAAGAAATGCAACTTGCCTCTATAGACGGAGTGCCTACTGAGTACACTCATGGAAAAAATCCACAAACAGATAAAATCTTAAAACTAAAATTTTTAATGCAAGAAACTCTCGGCGCAGGAATGCTCATCAAAGATGATAAAATCGTCTCAGATCAAAATGCATTTGATGATTTCAAAAAAGAAATTAATGCTGCAACAGATAAGCAAGCATATGATGCATACATAGCATTTGTAAGCCCAGGTGGTTTAGTTGCTCAATATCTACAACTTGCAGAGCTCATTCATTGGGATAAAGCGACAGGAACTCTCTTTATGCACGGCGGTATTGCTGAAAAAAACTTCGGTTATGTACCCGAAACGGCAAAAGGCAGGAACGATGCCAAAACAATCGCTAATACAGATGAGTGGATTCCCGCTCTAAATAGATGGGGACAAGATCGCATCAAAGATGCTCTGAAAGGAAATATTGATGGCGCCTTGCCAATTGTTGAATACCAAGAACCAACTATTATTATAAATAAAGATGGACTACAAATCTGGGATCCTACTACACCAAACCCCTATAGCGTTGTACAAGTGCGACCGTTCGGACCGGATAGAAATTTAGCACCGATGAGTAACAAACTTATAGCACAGTTACTGAAAGATGCTATTAACAAGCTTATAGTTGGTCATTCTCCAGTCGGAGAAGTACCAGTCATAATAAAAAATGAAGATGGGACATTTATCAGCGTTGTGGCTGACACATCATATGCTGCTGCCCCTCATCCACGCAATGGCGTGATAGAGGTAACCAAAGGGGGCGTAAAGGTATATGCAGATTATTACGAAAATAAGGGAACTATTAAAAATGAACTCATATATAGTTCACAGGATCCACGCATAGGTACAGCAGAGATGCTTAATGGCAAAAAATATTGGAATATCAGTACTATTCATGATGGCAAAGATATGCTCCAAGGCACATGGGCAGCGCCAGCTGTTACCTACCAAATCGTGCCAATCGCGCCTGTTAAGTAAAAAATAAGGTATTAAAGAGGGGGGAAAGAGAGCTATAAATCTCAATCCCTCTCTCTTTGTATCCAATAGGGAACCAATACAGAATTATTCAATCTATTGATTTTTAAAAATAATTTCATATAGAATTGTAAGTAGATAATTATAATGGAATAAACTCATTCTACCGTTAATAGGAGTGTTATAATGAAAAAACAGTTACTATACCTAACCATTCTCGGGCTCACCGCCTTTGCTGCAACATCCAATTTTGCTGCACAATCATCACTGAACCCCAGAAACAAAGAACAACTCGACGCATTAATTCAGCGGCTCAATAATGAATCAATTTTAAATAACTCTGCTGGATATCGTAAATCATGGAGATGGTTACTAGAAACCATCAGAGATAACAAGCCAGATTCTTTTACTGCATATGAGACCGGCCCAGATGCTACTAAATATGAGACCAGCAAAACAAATCTTACCAATATTCTAAAGGACCTAAAAACTTCAGGGTCCTCTGCAATAGCAGACGTGAATAACATCTTTAGAAACAACATAGGAATAAGTAGAAATTTCTTTAGCGCAGATTTTACCTATGATGATTATCTTAAAAGTCCGCTCAAAAACACACTTGAAACATTCGTAGCAACAGAATTACCTGGCTTTTTTAAAGATATTCCAGGAGCGCTAATCGCAAAAGAAGTAAGAATAACAAAAGCAAAACAAGAAAAAGAAGCAAAACAGCGTGCCGAGCAAGAAGCGGAAGCAGAAATAGTTGGATACTATAAAGGAACTCCAGAGAAAAAAGCGACCACGGCATATACAGGAGCGCTTGGTACCGGAATAGCATTGACTGCTGCCGATCAAATCGCTCGAGAAACAGCGGTTCAAACAGCTCATGAGGCCGCACGAAGCATGCGAGAACAAGGCTATGCTAATCAAGAACCCTGGACTCCAACAATCAAACCGGTAGCATCTGATACATCTCCAACAACGTTACAAGAATCACCTCAAACCAGTACATTTGTGGAAACACAACGCACCGCAGCAAGCGAAGCAAATAGACAAGCAATATTAGCACGACTACAAACCCAAGCGGAAGCTCAACAAGCTGCCGCTAAAGAGGTGGCTCGAGTCCAAGACATAACAGAAATGAGAAGGCTAGAAAGCTTATACCCAACAACACCTCGACTCACCCCAGGAAATGCTATAGAAGAAGGAGCAGAAGTTCGACAAGAAGCTGCTCGACAAGTACAAGCAACAGCTACTAGCAACGCCCAACTTGATGCAGAGGCAGAAATGGCTGCTCAAACGGCCAATCTAGCTGCACGAGAAGGTGCTACAAGAACTGCCATCGAAAAAGCATTGTATGAAAGACAACTTGTATCTGCAGATGCTCCAGAAGAGGCATTTGGGGATGTAGGAAGTGAACTCACGGTGCAAGAACCAACACTCGCTAGTAAAGTCTCAACAGCAGCATCACGATACTTTGATAGTGCATTAAAATGGTTACAAACCTCTACATCTGATGAAGAACCTGCCACAATTGCCAAAATTGACACAGCCCTTGCACAAACAGAACGTGCCATTGCACCCTATGACGTCACCCTAGGAAAAATTGAAATGGCTGATTTAAGTCCTGAAGAAGTTAGCAAAATGGCAGATTTACAACAATTAGTCGACACGACTCAAGAAACAATTAAATCGGCGAAAAATGCGGTAACTGCCGGCGATACGCAAACCGTTGCAAATGACGCTTCACTATTAAAACAACTAGGAGAATCTATCGATGAATCTGTTGCTGCACTAACTCCTGAAGTAATGGCTAATATATTTGCACAATATGGAATGATGGGCGGATGGTCAACGCTTGGAGATGCAATCGCTGAAATAGGCGCATCGCTCGGCGCATGGTCAGAATCCCTCGGATATGTTGGCGAAGCTGCAACTGAAGCAGCTACAGCAGCCGCAGAAAGCGCATCTGGATGGTCTGAAGGATTCTCAGGCGGACTGTAAAAATAGCAAAATCATAAAAAACGAATGTTTAAAAGGTCGGAGGCAAAACTTCCGGCCTTTTTTCTCCTCTTACTCCCTACTTGCCAATCCACACGCAACTCAACAATCCCCTATCAATTAAAAAACCAAATGAAGTTTTCAGGCTGAATAGAAAAACCATTGACTTTATCACATTGATTTCCATAAGATTAGATATGAAGCAATATATGAACAAATAAAATAATAATATTAAAAGGTTTTTAATACATTCATAATAGGGGTTTTATAATGAAGAAAAATATAATATATCTAGCAATTTTAGCGCTCTGCACCCTGGCGACCGCACCATCATTTGCAGCAAGTCAAAGACAAATGGATGCCGAAAGACACATGGATGCCTTAAGCGAGCAGTATTATGGAGCTAATGCTACACAAGCAGTCGGGCTCATAAAAGAAGCACTCAGATCACCGGGAACGTATCGATGGATAGAAGACAAGGATTTTCTTAACTCCTTCGTAGCAAAGCTCAATAAAGAAACTACAACCTTAACCCCAAGAGCACTTGAAGCATTAAAAACCGACCTAATAAAGAATATGAAAGGCAAATTGCCTCAGGCACAGGTTACCAGATGGAATAATACATTAGCACCGATTAAATCAAAAGTCGCAGTCCCAGGTCGTTCAGCAGTAAGACCCGCGCCTGTAGTTAGACCAGCCGTAAGACCTGCACAAGTACCATCCTCCGTCAAAGCTCCGGCTCGCATGCGACCAGCAGCACCAGCCGTAAGACCTGCATCGGTAGCTCGACCAGTTGCAAGACCTGCAGTAGCACCGGTAAGACCTGCATCTGTAGCTCGACCAGTTACAAGACCTGTAACAAGACCGGCAGTAACTCCGGTAAGACCGGCTCCAGCGCCATCCTTCGCCAAGGCTCCGGCTCGCATGCGACCAGTAGTAGCAGCGCCAGCCGTAAGACCTGCACCTGTAGCTCGACCAGCCTTCGCCAAGGCTCCGGCTGGCATGCCAGCAGTTAGACCTGTGGTTAGACCAATAGCAGCACCAGTACAACGCCCAGCTGTAGCGCCCGTAGCGAGACCTGCCGTAAGGCCTGCGCCAGCTGCAAGACCTGCGGCAGCACCTGTAACTAGATCGGCAGCACCACGTACAACCCCTATCATTATGGCACCGCGAGCAACTTCGGCTCAACGAGAAGCAGAATCAGCTGCAGAGCAACGTCGACAAGATGCAGAACTTGCAAGAGCAAGAGAACGCGCTCGCCAAGCACAAGAACGAGAAGAAAAAATAGCCACACAAAGAACAATCGAACAAAGCGCTATGGAAAAAGAAGCTCGCTTACGAGAGCAAGCTCGCCGAGCACAGCAGGAGGACGAACGAAATTCTCAAGCCGATCAAAAGGCAAGACAGCAAGCAGCAGAAGCACTGGAACGTATACAAGAACAAGATCGAAAAGCCCTTCTAGAGCGGCAAGCAGAGTTAGAAAGAAAAGCAATAGAAGAAGTTAAAGCAGCACAACAAGCACAAAAACAAGCAGCAGAAGAACTGAAACGTATACAAGAACAAGATCGAAAAGCCCTTCTAGAACGGGAAGCTGAATTGCTAAGAAAAGGAGTAGAAGAAGTTAAAGCAGCAGAACAAGCACAAAAACAAGCCGAAGAAGAAGCGCAACGTAAACAAGTGTTAGTGCGACAAAGAGAAGAAGAACAAAAACAATCAGCGCAACAAGCAGCACAGGCGCAAGAAGATGAAAGAAAAGCTCAACAAGCAGCTGAGCTAGCAAAAAAACAACTCAAAGATGCTGAAGACAGAGACAGAGCAGCTCGTGAACAGAAAGTAACACAAGAAGAACAAAAGCATATTGCTCAAGTGCTTTTAAAAGCTGAAGAAGAAGATAAAAAAGCAGTGGAAAAGCGACTACAAGAAGAAACTAAACGTCTTGAAGCTGAACAAAGACAAAGAGAAGCTACTATAGCAGCAGAGCAAGCAGCAACAGAAGCTCAACGTGCAAAAGACGAAGAAGCACAACGTGCCCAAGAAGCTCGCGCAGCCCAAGAAAGAGCAGAGCAAGAAAAAGCAGCGGCAGCACAACGGGCACAAGCAGCACGACTCGCTGCAGAAAAAGAAGCACAAGCTCTAGAGCAAGCTCGACAAGCTGAATTAGCTCGACAAAAAGCTGCGCAAGAAACCAAACGTCAACAACAAGAAGCGCAAAAACGACAAGAAGAGCAAATAAAGCAAGAACGATTGGCACAGCAAGCGCGAGACGAAGAAGCAAAAGCTAAATTAGGCGCTCAAAAAGCAGAGCAAGAACGTCAAGCCGCTGAGCAAGCTCAACAAAGAGCTGTTATTCAAGCAGAAAAAGACCGTACTGCGCAAGACCTTGTAGCTAAAAAACAAGCGGCACAAGATGCAGTGAACCAGCTAGTAGCATTAGAATTAAAACGCATCACAGAAGAAGAAGCTGCAAAAAAATCCGCACAAGCTTCTAGAGATGCTGAAGCTGCTGCACAGAAAGCAAGAGAAGCAGAAGAAAAACAAATACAAGAACTTGCAGAAAAAGCCGAAGTTGCACGAGTAGCGGAAGAAGAACGCCTACAACAAGCAAGAGCAGCTGAGCAAGCCGCAGAGAAAATAGAACAAGAACGAGCAAAACGTTTAGAAAAACAAAAAGCACGAGAAGCATTAGCAGAAAAAGCTCGACACGCAGAAGAACGAGCTCTAAATAGAATTGCTAGAGAAAAACAGGCGCTAAAAGACAAAGAACTACTAGTTTATCAAACCAATTTGGCCAAACAACAATTATATACACCATACATAGATGCACTCATTAAACGACTGTATGTAGCATTATTAGACAACAATGAAGAATACCAAAGAGTCTTCAGAGGATTATTAAAACAATTAGATGACGGTATAAGTGAAGCCACTCTTAGGGATATTCTGTTCGCTCTTGCGAAGGGAGACATGCAATCAGTCGAAATCAATTTACAAAAGAGACAAGCTCAAAAATTTATTACAGAGGAACCTTTCAACTACATCACGTACGGCAATCTTCCATTAAAAAGCGATCTTCTACAATTTGCTATCAAAGACAATCTTTTCCCGAACCTTACTGAAGAATTCATACAAGCAACAGCAGGATACGATGATCTTCGCCTACAATACACCGATGCTTTAATACGAAGATTATACACATATCCTATTCTTTCCGAAAGCCGACCAAGACAACAGGATTTCAGATGGATTCTACAAGGGATAAAGATAAATGACGAAACAAGAATTACTTATTTAAAAGATCTTCTTAAATACCTTGCAGCCAATGATGCTCAGTCCATTAACACAAATATTTTCTCAAAATTCAGGCAAAGTTCTGGATTTGGCAATGATTTTGACTACACGGATTACGAAAAAGAATACAAAACACAACTTGAACAGTTTGTTCTGAGAAACAACATCTTCCCGTTTATGCCGGCAGAAGACAGAGTAACGCAAGAGAAAATCCAAGCAGTGGAACAAGAAGTGGCAAAAACACCAGAGCAAAGAGCCGAAGAACGAGCTGAACGACTACGACAGGAACAGGCAAGAGCAGAAGAAGCGGAAACAGAAGCCAAAACAGAAAGAGAGGCAAGACGCCAACAGGCAATAGCAGAAAAAGGAATCCGCGAAACGGAAGCAGGAACACGTGCTGAACGCGAAAGACAAGCAGAAATGAAAGCTGAAGGTGAAATACAAGCAGAAGAACGACTAGAAAGAGAAGAACGCGTAAAACGAGTAACAGTAGCAGCAGATAGAGAGCGTAGAGAAAGATTGGCAGAAGCAACTGTAGCAGCAAGTGAAGCCCGTGGAGAAGAATATGCAGAACGAGCAAAAAACAGAGAATTAGCAAAACAACTTGCTGAAGAAGAGCGAACACGTAGAGTCGCAGAAATAGCTCAAACTTCTAAATCTGAAGAAGCAAGAAGGGAATTTGAAGAGAAACAAGTAGCAGAATTAAGAGAATCAGACATACAAGCAGCCCGAGAAGAAGCAGAAGGAGCATCAGCTTATGACTTACAACAACAAGTACTATACAAGCGTTATGCCGATATCTTAATCAAAACACTCTATGAAGATACCGTTTTAGCTACAGATTTAGGCTACCGAAAAACATTTAGAGGCCTTCTTGATGAACTTAAAAAAGATGTCGACATTGATGCCGATAAAAGAGCGAATCTTACAAATATCCTCAAAGCTCTTGCGCAAGGAGACGTTCCCACAGTCAATGCGATTTTTGCAAAATTAGGAGCCGGATGGTTCGGATTCGGATCGGATCTTTCATATGATGAATATCGAAACAGTGGAACAGCAGCTCAAGCGCAGTTACCCGATTATAGAACATTACTTAACACATTCATCAAAGATGAAAATATATTCCCTAATCTGACGCAAGAAACGGTCGACGCAACTGCAGAATATAATAAACTTCGCGTGCAATATGTAGATGCATTAATCCAAAAGCTGTATCAACAACAAATCTTCAGCCATGAAGAACATCGCAGAACATTTAGATGGATCTTAGAGGGAGCAGTCGAAAGGAAAAATAAGTATCTAAAGCCTATTCTTGAGAATCTCGCACAAAATAATATTAGCCCAATCAATCAAATATTTGAAGATCAACCAAGCTCAACTGTCTATGGATCGGATTTCTGGCTTGAAGATTATGAGAAAGGATTCAAAAAACAGGTACAACAATTCGTAATCGAGCAGAACATATTCCCGTTGTTTGAAATTACTAAACTCAAAGTTGAGACGTTGCAAGCCGAAGTAGCAGTACAAGCTGCCCAGCAAGCTCAAGAAATAGCAGCTCAAGCAACTAAAACTGCTGAAAAAGAAGTTCAGCAAGCATTACAAGAAGAGGAAAAAACAAGAACTGAAACAGGCAAAGTTCCAGAAATAGCATTACCTGCCGGTGTAACAACTGAAGAAGAGGTTCAAGCTGCAGCCGGAACTGAAAAACCTGCATCACCACAACAAACACCACTGCTATTAACATATAAACCAAAAGAGGAAGAAAGAAAAGAAGCGGCTGTAGCAACCGCGGGCGACGAAATCGTTAGAGAATATATCAATACACTCGTGCTGACCTTATTTAATACCAAACCATTGATAGAAGATAAAATCTACCGATCGTATTTTGCAAACGTGCTCACGGAACCAGTAAAACCTCAAGTACAAACAAACATAAAAACGATATTCATTAATTATCTAAGCAAAAACGATCTCAATGGATTGAGCGATTATTTGCAGACACGAGCGAGCATCATATATGAGCAAACCCTACAAATATCTGATTACTCTTATCAGGAATATGAGGCAAACAAAGCGCAACAGGAAACATTATATAAGGTACTCAAGGGAGAAATTGCAGACATCACCCCTGACCAGCTAGCAGCTACCAAAACTGATGCACAAAAACTGATACAAGACAACTTAGCACAACTCAAGACTATTCAAGGCGATATTGCACAAAAGATGCCTAACCTGAATGACCTAAGCGTCCTGCAAAGTACTGCACGAAACATTGATAAAGCACTAGCTATACTTTCTAACCTCCCATCGGACATATACAACAACGCAAAAGCAATGAATTTCCCTGAAATTAAACGTAGATATTTAATATTACGGCAAACCTTAGCGCTCAAAATCATGGGCACTCGAAGACAAGAACCTACCGCTACACCAGCCTCCGCCCAGGCTACACAAGAACCTACCGCAGCAACTGCAGAACCAGAAGTAACGCCAGCTCCAGAAGCATCAGCCGCGGCTCAACCAGGAGTAACACCGGAACTGCGACTGCAATATGCCGATGCATTAATTCAGAAACTATTTAATGAATCAATCTTAAAAGATGATGCGGGGTATCGCAGGACATTCAGGTATCTTTTAAGTAAATCAACAGAGCCAAAGATAAAAAATGATTTAATCGTTATTTTACATGCACTTGATCAAGATCAGGTAGAAAATGTAGATCAAGAGTTTAGAAAACTAGGGAAATCCAGTATGGTTACATGGTATGATATGTCATACCAGGATTACCGTAAAGAAAGAGCAAAAGAAATTAATACATTAGTAGAGAAAGACCCAACGCTCTTTGCTACAACGACTGAAAAAGCTATGAAAGCAACGATCGCAGAGCAACAGAAAAAAACAAATGCGGCAACAGAAGAAGGGGAAACAGGCGAAGACGAAGATGCCGCAATGAGACTTGCACGAGAACTTGCTGACTAAAATGATATCAGTCTAAACAATGAGAAAGCCAAAAGTAGCTGGAAGCAATTCCGGCTACTTTCACTTTAAAAATAGGCATATTCCATAAAATTTGTTATTTTAAGGTTTATGAAGAAAAAAGAAAAAACACAAGGCGAACTGGTATATGGCACCCATTCGGTTCTTGAGCTCCTGAAAGCCAAACGGCGTAAGATCATATCTATTTATACGGTGAAACCTGTACTTAAGATATGGCCTACCATTGAAAAACTACTCCCTAAGTATCCTATTAACATTCAATATGTAACAAGAGACGTTCTTGCTCGCATTGCAGGTTCAGCTGATCACCAAGGAATACTGGCGTGGGCTGATGCATATCCGTTTCGTAAACAGTTTTTTTCTTCAGACAAATCCCCATTCTTACTGATGCTTGATGGCGTACAGGACATTCGCAATTTGGGAGCAATCCTACGATCTGCGTACTGTGCTGGGGTTGATGGCATTATTCTTATCAAAAAACAAGCTGCTCCGCTTAACGCCGCAGCGCATAAAGCTTCTGCCGGATTTGCAGAACATCTACAAATCTACGAAGCCCCATCGATTGAAGCTGCTGCACAAGATCTTTCCCAAGCAGGATATCAGCTCTATCTGGCAACATTTGAAGGTGAAAGCGCCATTGATTGCGCATTCAAAGGGCCACTGTGCATTGTCATGGGTAGCGAAGGGACAGGGATATCTAAATCTTTATACCGTTCCGGTACGCACGTAACCATACCACAAAAAACAACTGATATTTCTTATAACGTTTCGGTTGCCGCAGGTATTTTGCTTGTTATGGCTGCAACGAAGAATAAAAAGATTTAACGTTACATTTGTTACGCTCGTTATGTCATGAAACAGTCGACAGTTTATATTCTTACGAACAAAGAAAATGGCACGCTGTATGTTGGCGTCACCGCTGATCTTGCACGACGAATTTATGAGCATAAAAACGGTCTCGTTAAGGGCTTCACAGAAAAATATGGTTGCAAATTATTAGTATTTTATGAATTCCATGAAACCATGGAATCTGCAATAGTACGAGAAAAACAGCTTAAGGGTGGATCGCGAAAACAGAAACTGGACTTAATTGAAACAATGAACCCCTATTGGGACGATTTATACGAAGAGTTGTGAGAGAGTGCATTCGATCTAAAAGGTCGCGCTCATTCTGAGCGCACAATAATCTGGATTGCTTCGTAAACTCGCAACGACTGTGGGAAATATCTTGCGAAATAAGCAAAGTCCATCAACGGAAAAACTGTTTCTGCACATAAGATAACAAATTGACCTTCTGATGAATTCTCTAACTACCGCTGAGAAGTGGAACTCTTTTTCCTATTTAAAAATAACTTACAACACACAACCGATATACTCCAAAACATAAGAGTCCCTAGTTGTCGTTGCGCCTTGTCCGTCGTAGTCTTGGCGAAGTCGAAAACTTTAGCATAATAGGAAGACTTGGATTCTTGCATAAGGTATTTCCCGCAGCCGTTGCGAGCCTGCGCGACAATCCAGGTAATCATGCGCTCAGCATGAGCGCGACCTTACCCCTCAAACCGTTGTAGCAACGCCTGATTCAACTCTGCCATCTTGGCATCAATTCCCGCTTGATCAAGCAATCCTTCTTTTGCGTCAGAACATTGAATCACCGATGCACTATTAATAATCCCCGCTCGCATTGCATATTCAATTGATTGCCCGCGAGCAAGCTGTGCAACAAAACAGGATGCAAATGCATCCCCAGCGCCAACAGTATTTAAAACCGGAACCGACAAGCTTGGATGAAATAGAACAGTACCTGCAGATGCCGCATATACCCCGCATGCACCATCAGTAACTGCTATGATTTTTACACCTCGTGCATGGATAGCAGCAAAAAAATCATACAAATTAAAGCTCATATCATTGTGCGTAAACAATTTGGTCAGCAATGCCGGCATAGTGCCAGGACCATTCGGCGGCTTTCTTTTTTGCAACTGATCACACAATCCATAATCAATTTTCATAATCGCCTGCATACATAACTGCATTTCATATGAATTTAAAATTAAAATATCAATGGCAGGCAATGCGTCATACAAACTACGCACATTTTTCTGCAACTGATGGCTCCCTGGGTTTACCGCCACGGGAATACCTCGCTGCTTCGCTTGAGTTGCTACATAACCAAGCAGTGCTGCAGATTGACCCGTCAATGAACTTATATAAATCTGATCCTGTTGCGCAAGCAGATCAAGAGAAATGTCCTGCTGATTAAGCAATAGATTAACACCACGATATACCAATACCGTACGATCTCCTGATGGACACGGCATTATCACGGAACATCCCGTTGCACTACCATGAGCCACGGCATGATGCAGCACAACTCCTTCTTTTCGTAACTGCTCCTGTATAAAAGCGCCAGCACAATCATCGCCAATTTTAAAAATTGCATGCGCCTGAAAACCCAAGCGAGCAAACAAAGTGGCGGAGTTTGTCGCTCCGCCACCTGAACAGTATCTGATTGATTCTACGTCTATTTTTCGTCCTTCTTGCAAGAGAACGAAACAGTCTTGGTTTATCGTTGTTGTTTGCAAACAGCCTGTTGTAAGAAATATATCATACGTTGCGCCACCAATACTCAATATCTTCATGGCTTATATACGCGCCTTATGTTTCTTATCAACCACAACCACTGCCGATAATACCTGCTTGATCACGTCATCAGCATGATCTGCCCATACAAGAGTGATCCCTTTTGCAATATCTTCCATATTTATCAAATCGTTCTTATTTTGCGACGGCAAAATAACATGACTTACTTTATTGCGTTTTGCAGCGAGTATCTTCTCTTTTACACCACCGATTGGCATAATTTCACCGCGTAAATTCAACTCACCGGTCATTGCATACTGCCCATTAATTGGTCGATTAGTAAGTGCTGAAAGAATTGATGTTAGCATGGTAATTCCTGCAGATGGACCATCTTTTGGTATAGCTCCCGCTGGAATATGTATATGAAAATCATTTTGCGTAAACACACTGTTTGCAATGTTAAACTCTTTTGCATGTGCTCGTGCATAACTCATCGCTGCTTGCGCAGATTCTTTCATTACATCACCCAACTGACCAGTTAAAATTAATTTTCCCGTTCCTGGCATCATAATCGCTTCAATCTTAAGCATCTCTCCGCCATATGATGTCCATGCCAATGCGTTAGTAATACCAACCTGATCTCTTTGCAGTGCAGCGTCCGATGCATATTTTCGTGGTCCCAAATATTTTTCTACACTTTTAATAGCAATCGGCTCAATCTTTTTAGTTTCTACAAATGAACGTGCTATTTTTGAGCAAAGCTTTTGTATTACTCGCTCACATTGTCGTACGCCAGACTCTTTTGTATAGCTCATAATCAAATGTGCCAAAATAGCATCATTAAATTTCACCGCTTGACCGTCAAGACCCGCATCGCTAATCGCTCTTTGCACCAAATGTTGCTTTGCAATATTAATCTTTTCTTCAAGGGTGTATCCTGAAAGCTCAATTATTTCCATACGATCACGAAGTGGCGCTGAAATAGTGTCTACGCTGTTTGCTGTTGCAATAAACATCACTTTTGACAAATCAAAAGGAATACCTAAATAGTTGTCATAGAAAGTAACATTTTGCTGTGGATCAAGAACTTCAAGCATTGCAGCTGATGGATCTCCACGGAAATCTGAACCAATTTTATCAAGTTCATCGATGATAATAACCGGATTCAACGAATTCGCTTTTTTAAGTGCCTGAATAAATCTACCTGGTAGCGCACCAACATAGGTTCTACGATGCCCACGGATTTCCGCTTCATCTTTTACACCGCCAAGTGAAATTCGTGCATATTTTCTACCCAAGCTTTTTGCAATCGATTTACCCAACGATGTTTTGCCTGTCCCTGGAGGACCAACAAAACAAAGAATCGGTGCAAATCCATCTTCTGCCTTAAGATTACGCACCGATATAAAATCTAATATTCGCTCTTTGATATCTGCAAGCCCATAGTGATCTTCATCAAGAACCTGTTTTGCATGAGCAAGATCAAGGTTGTCAGTCGTCTTTTTACCCCACGGCAATGCAAAAATCCATTCCAAATAGGTACGGATTACCGATGCTTCCATAGAATCTGGTGAGGTTCGTTCTAATCGACTGATATTACGCTTAACCTCTTTTTTAATATCATCAGATACCTGTAAAAGATCAAGTTGATCTTTAAGTTTCTCTATTTCCTCTTCATCTTCATCGCCCAACTCTTTTTTAATCGCACGAAGCTGTTCACGCAGGTAAAACTCTTTTTGCGATTTGTTCATAGAATCACGAGCGCTGTTTTTTATCTTCTCCTGCATTTCCCCAACTTCAATCTCTTTGCTCAATTGTAAATAAATCCCAGACAAAAACTCTTGCAAGGTTGAAGCTTCAAGTAATTGTTGAGATTCTTCTACATTGATACTTAAATGAGACAAAATAAAGTCAGCTATTTTTTCAGGATCCTGCATTTTTGAAAGAATCATATGAAAATCTGGACTAAATAATTGCCCATTCACGCTAATTTTTTCTGCTAAATCTTTAATGTTTCTAATCTGGGCTGTAACCTCTTCTTGATTTTTAACCGGCGGCATTTGCACTTGTTGAATTGATGCATATAAACTTTCATTTTCAGCAACTATATTGACCGCGCGTGCTTTTGCTATTCCTTGTACCAGAACTTTTACACCTCCTTCTGGTAAACGAATCAGCCTCATAATTGATGCCACAGTACCCACTTGATACAAATCTTTTGTACCAATTGCTCCTTGTCCATCAACTTCACCTCGCGCAGCGAGTAATAATACAAGTTTTGAATCTTGGAGCGCACCATTAATGCCTTGTATAATTTTCTCATCAAGTACCAATAATGGAACTAACATGTGAGGAAATACTACAATATCCATTGTCGGTATTACTGGCAATACGTCCGGAATGGAGCTTGGCATGTTCCTTTCAAGCAATGAATTCATTTTACTCCCCCTACTATTAATAAGTCACATTTTCTACTCACCCAGCCCCTATTCTAGAAAAAGAGTCTGTTTGAAAACAACAATTATTCAAAAAACAGACTAAAACTATGTATGTCAGTCATGAAGTTTTTTTCCAAAAGAGCAAAAAAGAGCTATTGATCACCGCTTCGCTTGGTATATAATCAATAGGTACCCATTTTAAAAGGGCTTTTTACCAGCATATAAAGGAATACCGTGACGCTTGCTACTATTGAACTACGCAACATTACCAAAAAATTCGAGCAAGGATCCGAATTAATCCAAGTCATACATGATATTTCCAAACTATTTGTACAAAGCTCCACGTATGCAATTACGGGCGAATCTGGTTCCGGTAAATCTACCCTTCTCCATCTGATTGCAGGACTCAGCGAACCAAGCAGTGGGTCCGTTTTATACAACAATCAAGATATTACATCAATCCCACAAACAGAGAGGAATCTCTATTTAAATCAATCCATTGGGCTTTTATTTCAATTACCATACCTAATACATGAACTATCGGTCATTGAAAACATTGCGTTAAAAGGTTTAATTAAAGGAAATTCTTATCAAGAATCTATAACAACCGCATATGAACTCCTTGATGCAGTTCAACTGGGTGATAAAGCGCACGCGCATCCCGCAACATTATCTGGTGGACAACAGCAACGAGTTGCCCTTGCTCGCGCTCTATTTAATAAACCTGCATTTCTTCTAGCCGATGAACCAACAGGAAATCTTGATGAAGCAACAAAAATATCGATCGTTAATTTTCTTCATCTCTGTCAAAAGCAATGGGGAATGGGAATGATCATCAGCACCCATGATGCATACGTTGCGCAATCCATGCAATGCATCCTGCGACTACACAACGGACAATTTACCACCGCATAAAGGTTTACCATGAATAACTCACCAAACAACAACGACTCTCATTCTCGCAAAGTAGAAGAACCATTACATAGAAAATCGATTATAGAAAAAACATTAAAAATAAGTCTTTCGACCCTATTAAGCCGCATCTTCGGCGTTGTGCGTGAAATTCTCACGATTAGATATTTGGGAGCGGGCGCAGTATCTGATGCATTTTTAACCGCTTATAAAATCCCCAACTCTTTACGAAAAGTTTTTGCAGATGGCGCAATTTCTGCCGCTTTTATTCCAACCCTGGTAACCGTGGTACGGGAAAAACGATGGACAGAAGTTAACAGTTTAATGACCCTCGCGTTTATAGCACTAGAAGGGCTGGCGCTTCTACTATGCGGTTTAGTTATGTGGCAAGCGCAATTCGTTCTCGGCTTGATTGCACCAGGATTTTCTCCTGTACAAATTGAAGCTGCAATACCATTTTTAAGAATTTTAATGCCACTTATTTTTTTTCTTTCAAGCAGCGCTCTGCTTGCTGGCGCTCTACAATCGGTAGGACATTTTTTTGTACCCGCATTTTCTCCGGTCCTTTTTAACATCGTATATATCGTAGGCTTGATTATCTGCTTAGCATGCAAATTACCCGTTACGTATCTCTGCGTTTTTGTCCTGTTTGCCGGACTCGTACAATTTCTGATGCATCTGATCGCCTACTGGAATCTTGAATTCTCATTTGGCGCCATTACCAATGAATCGTTGCATACCTTTAAATCAATTCTGATAAAACTATTTTTATGCGGCATCAGCATCAGCATCGTAGAAATAAGTTTGTTTATCGACACCAGTTTCGCTTCCTATCTTCCTGAAGGGTCAATTTCTTTAATTTATTACGCGAATCGATTTATGGGAATTCCTATGGGAATGTTTGCGGTCGCATTTTCTACCATTCTGCTTCCCCATTTTGCTCGCGTCGGATCATATGCACGCAAACGGCTCAACTTTTATCTCCTTGAAACAACAAAGCTCGTTTTTTGGGTCACCATTCCCGTTGCATTAATCATGGCGTTTTTCTCAGAAAAGATTTTTGCTACCATGTTTCTTTCGCATAAATTCTCGATGGAACAAGTGGTACAAGCAGGACAGATACTGCAAGCGTTCTTAATCGGCCTGTTCTTTTTCTCGCTCAATAAAATTTTGCTTAACTTATACTACGCAATTCATGTCACCGGAGTTCCCGCACTCATTACTGCCGGGACCACTATTTTGAATATCTGTTTGAATGCTTTGCTCATTCACCACTATCAAGCATATGGGCTTGCCATTGCAACTACCATTGCTGCCATCGTACAAACGCTTCTTTTTATCTGGGTATTATGTAGATATTACAGCTTTCGTTTTTATACGGCCCAATTTGCTCTGTTTATGGGCAAGTACTTGGTACAACTCACTTGTATACTTCTTCCCTTTTACTTCCTACTTCTGCACATAGAAAAACTACTTCACCTTCTGCCAACACCTATCGCTCACTTCTTACTGTTTCAAATTGGTTATTGGCTTTGGACTGGAATTTTATGTCTTATTTTTGCTGCGGTCGTCTTTTTGACCCGCAGATGGTTCAACGTTCAACTCTACTTTTTAGGGAAATAATATGAAAAAAATGTACTCTGCTGGCGTTATACTCCACACAACAACAAATAATGAGCGACTGTTCTTACTGCTGCACAACAGCCAAGGACATTGGGATTTTCCAAAAGGAAGGGTAGAGCATGGTGAAACTATTTATGATGCTGCATTGCGAGAATTGCATGAAGAAGCTGGCTTAACAGTTCAAGCGCTCGATCCGATGTTTAAAGAATCAATTACTTACACATGTAGTTATGACGGACAGGAATATATAAAAGAAGCGATCTTTTTTCTTGCACAGATGCCGGAAGCGGTTCCTGCCGTACTTTCACATGAGCATAAAGATTTTATTTGGTGCACATTAGAAAAAGCAAAAACGCTGCTGGAATATGACGATTCAAGAAATCTGTTAGCCAGAGCGGATGGATATCTAGGCCGTGTGAACCAAATTTAGAATCTATGGAAACTTTTTCTGTATTTGAACGCTAGAAGAGCAAGAAACTTTGCGGTAGTCATTGCGAGTTTACGAAGCAATCCAGCCTCAAAAAACATACTCATAAAAAAATCAGGC
>DASZBJ010000035.1 GCA_035944115.1 Candidatus Babeliales bacterium | reverse complement strand
CCATTCAACATTAGGTTATCTAACGCCGGATGAGTTTGAACAGAAATATCTTATAGGAGCAGTAGGGTGAAGCTCGCCTTACCGGCGACAGAGGTAATCCACTCTAGGTTCCTTGTGTCTACAAAACTGTTGCAAGATCATAACGCATTCTTTCTTTACAAATAAAGCCAGTTTAACTAGCATATAATTAGCATAAATAAAGAAATTATCCTTTGATCCCTTTAATTGAGCAAAACCGTGGCAGAAATCAAAGAAGACAATCTAAATAATGGGTATGTGTTACGCGTAAGCGGTACGATCATAGATGTACAGTTCGAGCGCGCACATGCACCAAACATTTTAAACGAACTGCATGTTCTTATTCCAGAATCAAATGGCACGCCAGCAACTCATATTGTTGTCGAAGTGGCACAACAACTGGGTGACGGCCTTGTACGCTGCATAGCAATTGATAATATGTTCAATATCTGCAGAGGATTACAGGTCCATGATACCGGATCCCCAATTACCGTGCCCGTTGGCAAAGCAGTACTTGGACGGATATTTAACGTGCTTGGTGAAACTATCGATGATAAAGAGCCGCTAGTAACCGATAAACGATGGCCCATTTATCGCGAAACACCACCATTTATCGAACAAAAAATTACTGATGAAATCCAAGAAACGGGAATTAAAGTTGTTGATATTATTTGTCCGTACGTTAAAGGATCAAAAATCGGTCTTTTTGGCGGTGCCGGGGTTGGAAAAACAATTTTAGTACAAGAACTGATTCGCAATATCGCAACCGAGCATGGCGGTGTATCAGTATTTACCGGTATCGGTGAACGAACGCGAGAAGGTAACGAGCTATGGCTGGAAATGAAGCGCTCGGGAGTCCTTGATAAAACCGCGTTAGTTTTTGGGCAAATGGGTGAAATGCCGGGTGCACGACTGCGCGTGGGTATGACCGGACTTACCATGGCAGAATATTTCCGCGATCAAGAAAAGAAAAACGTTTTACTATTTATTGATAATATCTTCCGATTTGTCCAAGCAGGATCTGAAGTTTCAACGCTACTGGGCAGATTGCCATCCGCAGTTGGATATCAACCAACTCTTGCAACCGAAATGGGTGCATTCCAAGAACGAATCGCCAACACGATCAATGGATCAATCACCTCAATTCAAGCAGTGTATGTTCCTGCAGATGACATCACCGACCCAGCACCAGCAACCACATTTATGCATTTAGATGCAAGCACCGTGTTATCGCGAAAGTTAGTAGAACTTGGCCTCTATCCTGCTATCGATCCATTACAATCAAATTCCAAAGGACTTGATCCACATATTGTTGGTAAAAAACATTACGCAGTTGCCCGCAACATACAAAATATTTTGCAACGATACAAAGAACTGCAAGACATCATCGCAATTTTAGGTATGGAAGAACTTTCAGAAGAAGATAAACAAACGGTGAATCGTGCAAAGCGAATTCAGAAATTTTTAACACAGCCGTTGTTTACCGCAGAATTTGCAAGCGGCATCCCAGGACAGTATGTACCACGTACCAAAGCAATCAGCGATTTTGAACGCATTATCAATGGAGAATGTGACAACTGGCCAGAACATGCATTTTATATGGTCGGCACCATTGAACAGGCAGAAGAAAAAGGCAAACAACTTCAGACGCTTTAAACTATGCAATTAATTATAATTACCCCAGAAGAAAAAAAAATGTACGATATTTCTTGGTTAGAATGTAATAGTCCTGCCGGAAATTTTGTCATTTTACCAGATCATGCACCTACTGTTTTGACCCTTACGCCAGAAGAACCGATTACCTTTTGCTTAACAACAGGGAAAATCGAATCGGTCACTCCGCAGCAGGGAATCATTAATATCACCCGAACCTCCATAACAGCTTTGCTGAAATCAGTATGAAAAAAATATTGGGAACCATTATCTCTGGATCACTCACCAACGGCTTTTTGATGCGCATCGCATCTCATACCGCCTTGGAGCAGATTAAAACCGGAAAGTTTGTTTCCATTGTCGGTAATGAATACCGATTTTTTTCTTTGATTACCGATCTCAGTTTGGAAGTGAGCAACCCTGATATTTTACTCTTTCCTCCAACACCGGAAGAAAAGCTATTAACCGCAACATTGCAAAAAAAAGACATCTACGCAACTGCACAACTGAAAGCAATGCTCATGCTCAATAAACAGCAAGAGCGTCTGCCGGTAAAAACAGTTCCTCCTCATTTTGCACCGGTATATGAAGCAACAAAACAGGATGTTGCATACATATTTGGCGATGAATCCGATCCAACAAAAAGATATTTTAATATTGGTAGCCCTCTTGATATGGATACACCCGTATGCCTTGATCTTGAACGACTGACCGAAAGAAGTAATGGTATCTTTGGAAAAACAGGAACGGGAAAAACATTCTTAACCCGATTGGTACTAGCAGGTCTTATTAAAAATCAAAAAGCGGTAAATCTTATTTTTGATATGCATAGCGAGTACGGATTGCAAGCACGCAAAGAAGGAAAAGATGGATCGTTCGTGAAAGGACTTAAAACCCTGTTTCCTGATTCTGTCGCCATCTTCTCTTTAGATCCAGTATCCACACGCAGACGCGGCGGATCGCCAGATGTTGAAATACAACTTGATTACCGCGCAATTCATGTTGAAGATATTATCTCTCTGCAAGGCGAACTGAATCTGCATCCTACTGCGTTGGAAGCTGCATATCTGATTACTGCACAATACAAGCAAGATTGGTTACAAGTGCTGCTCAGTCAAGGCGAAAATTTAAAAGAGTTTGCACAGAGCTTAGGTGCTCATCCAGAATCAATCGCGGCATTATATAGAAAGCTAAAACGAATTGAACGTCTACCATTTTTTAGCAAAGCACATGGTAACAATATATCGGTAATTGATCAGATGATGGAATACATCAGTAAAGGCATTAGCATCATCATTGAATTTGGAAACTTTAGCTCCACGTTTGTCTACCTGCTGATCGCAAACATTATCACCCGTCGTATCCATACAGAATATGTTGCAAAAACAGAACTGTTTCTCGGATCACAACAAAAAAGTGACGAACCGCAAAAACTGATGATCACTATCGAAGAAGCACACAAATTCTTAAACCCTGTTGCGGCACGACAAACTATTTTTGGTACCATTGCACGCGAAATGCGTAAATATTATGTATCTTTGCTGGTTGTTGATCAACGACCATCGGGAATCGATCCAGAAATTATTTCTCAAATCGGCACGAAAATCATTGCACAACTTAATGATGAAAAAGATATCAACGCAGCACTTACTGGTATTAACAATGCTCAAAATTTACGTACCATTTTAGCAGCTCTTGATAGTAAAAAGCAGGCACTCCTTTTAGGTCATGCGCTTGCAATGCCAGTAGTGATTCAGACACGGGAATACGGGGAACAGTTTTACCAAGCAATGAGCACACAAATTACGCCCGCACAAGTTGATCACTTTATTAAAGAGCTATTTTAAGATAGATTGATCTTCGAATAATCAATGATATGCTGAGAGCTCATCCGAAAACTTTCGTCGTATTTGAAAACTAAGCAGAACAAGGAACCCCACGATCGTCGTCGCGAGCCGCCATTGGCGTGCGTGGCGATCCAGATTAATAAAGAAATATTTAGATGAATACAATTAAAAATGGTCTATTTTGTAGCGCTCATGCTGAGCGCACAATTTCCTGGATCACCACGCATACGCTCGTGAAGACGATCGAACGCCAACTACATCTTGCAGTGTCCATCTACCGCAATATTTTGCAATACATTAATCCATTAACTAATTGTCTGATAAGCTCTAACCAAAGGAATCTGTATGCAACATAACTCTCCCTTTTCCATAATCTTCCTCCTTCTTGCAACGTTTTTATTTGCGTGGTTTTCGTTGCGTAAAACAACTCCCCCCGTTACAGACAACATTCTTATTGTTGGTACCAACGCAGAATATCCTCCTTTTACGTTCATAGATAATGGCACGATTGTTGGCCTTGATATCGATATCATCAAAGAAGTGGCACATAGACTTGACAAACCGACGCTCCTTAAAGACATGTCATTCGATTCGTTACTACCGAAGTTACAATTTGGAGACATACAAGTGATTGCGGCAGGATTAACTGCAACTCCAGAAAAAGCGAAAAATGTACTGTTCACAAAACCATATATTTCTGGTGATCCACTCATCGTTATTAGCATGGCAAACAATCCTCCAATAACACATCTGCGCGATCTTGATGGCAAGCAGGTGGTAGTTAATGAGGGGTACACTGCAGATCAATACATGTCCACCATCCAAGGACCAATCGTTAAACGACTTGCAACACCTACTGAAGGCTTTTTAGCACTCACCTCTGGACATTCCTATGCATTTATTGCGGCACAAAGTTCGGTAAAACCATATTTTGATAAACATGGTAAAACAGCATTCAACATCTTTACTCTCGATGGCGTACATGATAGTTACTCGCTTGCAGTATCAAAGCAACATCCTGAACTACTTACCGCAATACAAAATGCACTCGATGCAATGGAAAAAGATAATACGCTGGCTAGCATAAAAGCAAAATGGGGATTTGCATGATCAATTTTGCACTCATCATTCAATATCTTCCCAATTTTTTACACGGTGCTTTAGTTACGGTAGAAATTGGCGCCTTAGGATGTATGATTGGTATCATTATCGGAACAATCTTAGGCATTGCACACACCAGCAAGAATAAAATCTTACGTACTTTCGTCACACTGTACATAACCGTATTTCGTGGCACGCCGATGCTGATTCAAATTTTTATGGCGGTATTTGTGTTACCACAAATCGGTATACGGCTCCCTGATTTTTGGGCCGCAACAGTAGCAATTGGTCTGAACAGCGCTGCATATTTAAGTCAAATTATTCGATCCGGTATCCAATCAGTTGGCACTGGACAAATCGAAGCGGCAAAAGTACTTGGCATGAATCGCGTACAAACGATGCGCCTGATTATTCTACCGCAAGCGCTGCGCGTTATTCTGCCTTCTATCAACAATGAACTTATTACTCTCGTTAAAGATTCAAGTCTTGCTTCAACGGTAGGTGTGATGGAACTTACAAAGGAAGCGCGTCATGTGCAAAGCGTAACCTTTGACGCCATAACCGTATATTGCTGCGTTGCATTTTTCTACTTACTATTAACATCGATGCTTTCATTCTTCTTGCATCTTTTAGAAAAAAAACTGAGGTGTCATGCTCAAAATTAAATCTCTCACCAAAATTTTTCACGGCAAACCAATTCTTGATGCGGTATCTTTTAACGTCAATCGCGGTCAAATTGCACTACTACTTGGCCAGTCAGGTGTGGGGAAATCAACATTACTCCGTATACTGAATAACCTTGAATCAATCGATGGGGGATCGCTCTCTCTTGACGATAAAGAGCTCAACCTGACACAAGTTAACAATCAGCACACCGTTGGTATGGTATTTCAAAATTTTAATCTCTTTGAGCATCTTACGGTAGAAGAAAATATTACCATTTCTCTGACACACGTTCTTAAAAAAACAACCGAGCAAGCGCAGAACATTGCTGATGAACTTTTGCAACAATACGGACTTGCCGATAAAAAGAAAAAATTTGTTTCTCAATTATCTGGCGGACAAAAACAACGAGTCGCTCTTGCACGAACATTAGCGCTCAAACCAACAATACTCTGTCTTGATGAGCCAACCTCTGCTCTTGATCCGTTACTCACCACCCATGTGGCAAACATTATTCAGGATCTTGCCAGCCAAGGGTACATTATTTTGATTGCAACCCATGACACTATGCTCATTGAAAAAATAGATTGCACGATTTATTTAATGCAAGCTGGTCACATAATCGAATCAGCACGATCAAGCGATTTTTTACGCAATAAAAATATTTACCCACGCATTGATGCATTCGTTTCCGGTACCAGTTTAGAAGAAAATATGGAGCCAGTTTTTTAGACTCTTATTGTCAAAAAACCACCATTTTTATTTTGTTACAGCAATTTTTTTAATATTATCCTTGACAAAATAAGCACCTACCTATATCATTCTAGTAGTTATTTCTTTTTTGAAATTTCCATTCATACGACAGTGATTAAAAATTGTGGGCGAGCCGCTAGCTCAGGTGGTAGAGCAACAGCCTTTTAAGCTGTGGGTCGTTGGTTCAAGTCCAACGCGGCTCACCATTTTTATATCAAAAATTGACTGTCCCCATCGTCTAGCCCGGTCCAGGACACCGCCCTTTCACGGCGTAAACAGGGGTTCAAATCCCCTTGGGGACGCCAGTCATTTCTGAAAGAAATGCCTGGCAGGCCAGTCTCTAAAGGTCTTAACAAAATAAAACTTCCTACTACGCTAATAAAACACCATAGCATTAATGATATTGCAATGGTGTTATTTTTTTGCAAGCCTATCCAAAAAAACTCACCCTATTTAAAAGCTAGTACAAACAAAGAACCTACGATCGTCGTGGCACCTGTCCTACATAGTTTTAACGAAAAAGAAGAGGCAAGCATAAGTCGTTTTCTGCTGAACTATTTTTGTAATTCTAACAATTTACGCTCATAACTTCACATTATTTTGAGCAGATAGCATTTCTTCCTTTGCTTTATTCATAGCAGCCAATCCAAGCATAACTCCTGGAGCACGCAATCCTGTACCTCTGAATGATTCGGCAACTATCCCTTTGCTCTTCATTGCATGATAAGCATCCATAAAACTCCAAAATCCTTTATATTTTTTTTGCGCTATATCTGCATGCAAATAGGTAACATTCACGTTTGCCGGTTGCGTACAACCAGTAACCAATGCACCCGCTATTGGAGCGCTGATAAGATACGCCATCGCTTCATCATTGGTTATCTTCTGAGTTTCATTTTTAACTTTTGGTAATAGTTGATTAAAAATAAGCATAAATAATGTTTCTCTTACCATAACCGGACCTAGGCCACGAGATAAATCTTTATATCCTCGAGGGAATGAATGTATCGTTTTTAAAATGTTACATTTTTCTTTTTGATTTTCTTGATGTAAAGCAACAAGTTGTGATGCATTTGCTACCGGTGCAGAAAAGATTGCCGCAGTAATGTTCGCGCCTAATTTTTCCGTTTCCGAAGCTGCAGTACCTTCGCTTTCTAACTTTCTGATTATGCCTGCGTACCCAGCTTGCTGTATTGCAATAGCTGGAACTTTTCCGAAAATCAGCGCCCGTGAACCACTCATAATTTGTTTAATGTTCGCTTGCAATGATTTAGGTGCTGATAATTGTGCTTGTTTATTAAGAAGAATACCGAGTCTTTGTATACGTCTATTTTGGGCATAATGAAAAGGCGCATAAACGGTCATCCCTACGGTTCCACTGGCGGCACCGATATAAAAATCTTTGGCCCATTGCTGTATGCCGACAAAATTGTTGCTATTGTTTTGTTGTGATGCAAGTGAGGTCAAAGTGCCAAATAAGGCAATCCATAATAGGTGTTTCATGAGCATTCATCTTTCAAAAAATTATTATAGATAAGTTGAACTATATAGTATCTTACAGCTTATCCGAAAATTCTCGCCATCCCGCCTACGCGCAAGCGCTACGTCGTGGCCGGTTCCAACATATCACGTCGTAGCCTTTAGGCAAAGACGGAAAAGCTAATAAGAACAAAAAACCCCCGGTCGTCGTAGCGCCTATCTGGCAACGTTTTAACGACAAGGTCCAGCAAAGCTTAATGCGTAGACGGAAGCAAGGCAAATTGACAGATTGTAATGCCTTGATACCTTTATAAGCAGGGCTTTTAGGCCTTTCTAACGTACTTAGGCACACATAGAATGGCCTAATGAAGCAAGCAAAGTGTTACGGGTATTTTAAATAAGAGCACATGGGGTTTGATATGAAAAGTGTATTGCAAAAAATTACTTTGTTTTTCACCGGCCTATTATTGTTGATTAGCTTATCTTCGCACGCTGTGTACATCAATTGTAACGTACTGTTTAATAAAAAGACCAAACAGCTTGTTTTTGCTTTGGGAGATCTCCATATAGATAATATAGGGGTACAAAATACAATCAAAAATAGAGTGGATTTGATTTCTATTATGAAGGGATTAAAGGAGCAGGGAGAATCGGTGCATTGTTTGGTTGAAGATGTAAGCACTCAGGGAGCAGCAAATTGGAATTCTGAGACTAAAGCCCTGATAATGATAGGTTGTAATGTAGGTGATGACGTCCTTAAGGCTCAGATAGCAAAAATGGCAGATGAGATAATGGGGGGCTTTATTGAAAGCCAAAAATCTTGCGAACCCATTAATAATACGTTAGGGATAATACAAGAATGTTCTCCAATGGTTTTGCTGGATATTCATTCAACTTTGCATGGAATATCGTGCACAAATATTGAACAGAGAAAGATGTGGTATGACTTTAGGAAACATAACAAGATGGATTCTGTGTTTAATATTGCTGTGTTAGATGAGAAAGAGCGTAAAGGTTTTGATGCATTGTATAGAATAGCTATCAACAAGACCATGAGTAATATTAAAAACAATTATATCAGGGAACAGCTGTTAGATTTTATGCATACATGCCCTGTTTCTGATTCTGAGTTGGGTGATACACTATCAACTCCCGGTTTCATGGTTGAGATTGCCGCGATAGACGACATATACGAAAACGCACATGTTCGTAACGTCTTCTTATGCGCAGGGGCCGTACACAATAAAAAGATAAATGAATTTTTATTATCAACGGGTGATTATGAGCACGTAGCGAGCTTTGGGGAAGATTATGATTCGTCTTATAGAGACGTTAATGTTGCTTTAAAGGCAGGGAAGGCATTTCTGGTACATTCGCTCGATTTAAAGCAAACATTCAATCAGATGTCTTCTGTATTGAAAGAGCTAGACACTCGACAAACACCGATTAAATCAACGTTATAAAGAGATTACTGGGAATTTAATATGAAAAAACTTACGTTCTTTTTTACCGGTCTATTATCGTTGATTAGCTTCTCTACGCACGCTTGGTTTTTCAATTTAACAATGTTGCGACATAAAGAGACGGGTCAACGTGTTTTGTTATTGGGTGATATACATGTGGATCTTCTTGATATAAAAAACACATTGATTCATCGAGCAGATTTGATTGCTATAATTAAAGAGCTTAATGATCGAGGAGAATCTGTACATTGTATAGTTGAAGATATAGCCTCTCCTGTATTTGGAAACTACATCTCTTCTGGGGTTGAAGATTCCAAAATGGTTGAGGTATTCGAAGAATGTTTTATCAAAATTTTAGAAAAAAAAGCTGAGATGGCGGCTGAGGCGGGTTCTCAAGAAGTAAATAATTGCACTCCAATGCTTCTATTAGAAAAGTGTTTGCGCGCGTATGGATTTTCTTGTAAGAATATCGATTATAGAGAAAATGATAGTTCCAGCAGCTTTAGATGCGCTGTAGAAGCTCGTAAAAATATGCATGAAAATATTAAAAATGGTTACATTAAAGAAAAGTTATTAGATTTTATGCATACATACCCTATACCTAATTTAGATGATGAACTTCGTGACGTTTTTATGGTTGATATTGCTGCTATAGATGAAATATATGAAAACATACATGTTCGTAACTGTTTTTTATGTGCGGGCGCTTCTCATAATAAAAACATCATCAAATTTTTGTTGTCCACGGGTGATTATGATCAAGTAGATAGTTTTGGAAATGATCTAGATGCAGTAGCAGAAAAGTTTACTGCTGCCACTGACGAAGATGTGACGATAAATGACCTTAATTTGAAAGAAGCAGTTTTTAACATGTTGTTGAAGGTACAAAAATTTGAAACAAAACAATTTGCCATAGCTCTTGCAGAGGTTGAAAAGGCTGAATCAAATGATGATGAAAAAACAGTTATAGATGGTCGACCTTCATTTAGTGATGATCGTATTTCATCAACATTGCAAAAAGAACTTACAATCGTAAAACTTCTTTTCAGCAGACTGCCTGCAAGTGCAGATAATACAACGGCTCTTACACACTTACAACAAGCGATGAATATTTTTGCAGCTGAAGAACATTCTGCAAATCGTACTTTAGCAAGTCAAAGACTGTATGAGCACTATTTAACAGGAATTCAAAAAGGATTGGGACGTATACAACATTTGATCAAAACAGAATGTCCTATGCAATCAATTGCTGATGTATGCAGAGGTTATATAGATGCAGCAAATGCATCAGCGATGGTGATGGAGCTAGAGATATTAAAATGTTTAAAGGAAAATGCTCGGGCATTACCAGTAATACAACATGCAAGATTACTCCCCGTAGATGATGCTGAGGAAAGAGAAGAAGCTGCGGATAACATTCTTTCAGGTCTTTCTGATAGCAATCTTACGTCAGTTGTATTGAAAAAAGAACTTGAGTTGGCACAAGACACACGAAATAACGAGCAAGAGATGTTACATGGTGCCGCTAGACCACGATATTTACCGCAAACCTTATTACCATTCTCACGGGTATCACTGAGTAACCTGCTTACTAATCCTGCGATGACCAAAAGTCTTGCGGCAGCAATGCATGCAAACCAAAAAGATAATGGATGCACGCCTATTGCTTCTACGGTCAAAAGATTATCTGCAACTCATGCAGTTAATAATCTGTATAAATATCGTAAATTAAGGCAAAGTTATCAAGTTCTGCAAAATGCTACACCACGTAAGGTTTGATCAAAACTATAAAGAATTTATTAAGAACCAAAGAAGCCATACTTGCATCATTAAAAATTAATAATTGATTTTGTATATGCTTGAGATTCTGATGAAAAAGTTCTAAAACAGTCGACTGTGGGACGCCAGTCATTTCTGCAAGAAATGCCTGGCAGGCCAGTCTCTTAAAGGTTTCTTTTTTAAACCTATTATTCTCCATATTATATGTTCTATGTTTACTACCTCAGATCACAATCCCTTCCGGACAAAACATATATTGGCTTTACCGGCAATCTAAAACAACGTTTATCCGATCATAACGCGGGGAAATCCGTCTATACCAAGCAGTATAAACCGTGGAATTTGGTAGGCTTTTTAGGCTTTGACCAAGAGAGTAAAGCTCTAAAATTTGAGCAATACCTGAAGTCAAATGCTGGCAGAATTTTTTTACGAAGATACTTCAGCGATACCCGGCGTTGTTGCATGAATCACATTAAGGGGTCTAGCCAATAATATGTTGAATGGTCATTGCGACATAGAAGCAGCTCGATTTAAGTGAATGGTGCCAAGAGCAGCAATGCGATTAAGAATGTTAATTTTTATTGCCATTTCAGTCCGTTGATTAGCAAAAGTGCGCGACCTGACAGATGATCCAAAATGAGTTTTAACGCGATACATACTTGTCTCTCCTATAGAACGTACATGATAGTTTGAATCTTGTTTCCATTGTTTTCGAGCATTCTCATCGTTACCAAGTTGGTGAATATACGATATGGCAAAATCGCGGGGTATTTTGGCCGAAAGGACCTTTGTGGGATCCTGCAATTTTGCATCTTTGCGCGGTGGTATAACAGGAATAGCTCCAACAAGGACGGCCGTACGGCACGGATATTATTCAAAAGAGGGACGGCCGCACGAGCGTATATCGCTGCTGCACGAGCTTCGCTTGGTAACATAAGGGGTACAATCAATGCGAAAACGTAGATTGAGCAAGAAAGAAGAACTCCTACATCTGTTTATCAGGAGGGACTCCCAAGAAAACAATTGCTACACGGTGCAGGATTTATGCCGTAAAATTGGTATTCCATACGAGAAGGTGCTGCAGTGGGCACGGAGTGATTATAGATGGGCGGATCTGCTTGAGGAATGTCACAGGCGGTGCCGGGACAACGTCGAGATAGCTGTGATGCTGGGGCGTATGAAGGCCAAGGAAGGAAGGATTAAAAGTATATGAATATGAGACAGTTTGATTACTGACCATGTATCTAATTACCCTATGTATCGCGGGATGGGTTGATGCAAGAAGTAAGAGATTTAGTATACTGTTTCATAGAAATCAACCTTCAAATCAAGGATAATCCATGGGAAAATTATTTATAGTGTGCTTTATTGTTTGTGCCAATGTTGCCGCTTGTGCGAGTGCTCCGACAGCGACTTTAGAAAACGAATTGCGCAAGGCTTTTAGAGAAGACGGGGTTGGTGCACTTGCAACTGTACAAAAATTATTCAAAGAAGCTGGCATAGATGTTAATGCAGCTGGTCCTACTCCCGAGATGATAGCTGTAGCAGACCATCTTATTTTGATAGTGGAAGAGTTGTTAAGTCTTAAAAAACCCGATGGTTCGTTGGCTGTAAATATTAACCAATCAAATGCGGATGGAATTACACCATTATTAGCAGCTTGCGAAATTGGACTTTATGAAATGATAGAAAAATTACTTGCAGTTCCAGGCATAGACATCAACCAAGCAAATAATAACGGTGAAACGCCACTGCTGGTTGCTTGTAAAAGAAGTCCGTACGCTGTAAGCGCACTGCTTGCGGTGCCAGGCATAGATGTTAACAAAGCAGATAATAATGGCGAGACACCATTGTTAGCCGTTTGTAAAAATAATGTCGGAGGTTGGTTTGGTATGAAGACCATATCTGTTTTATTAAAAAAGGGTGCTACTAACAAAGCAAATAAAAAAGGTGAAACTCCGTTAGAGATAACCAAGGGTAATTTCGTCCATGATCTTTTAGAGGCTTATTTAGTTACGGGATCAACGGCCAATATGATCCGCCAGCTCGTTCTTGAAGAAGATTCTGAGTGGGTTTAATAAAAGTGCTGGTGAACAGCCCATAATTTTTCTATAATAGTCGACTGTGGGACGCCAGTCATTTCTGAAAGAAATGCCTGGCAGGCCAACCTCTTAATCCCCAACCATTCATATAATTCAAAACAATCATCTTTCCATATAATATGTTCTATGTTTATTATCTTAAATCTCAGCTTTTTTCAGACAAAACTTATATCGGATTTACCAGATAAACCTTGGAATTTAATAGGATTTTTGGGTTTTGACCAAGAAGCTAAAGCTTTAAAATTTCAGCAATACCTAAAATCAAACGCCGGCAGAATCTTCTTACGAAGGTATTTCAGCGACGCCGAAAAATTATAAGGAGCATTTTTATGAAAAATATTACCGTTACTGACCCGAATCAAAAGCTTTCTACCTTTTCTGATCTGTGGTCCCCTAAAATTATCGCTGAGCTAAATGAATCGTACATAAAATTAGCAAAGTTAAAAGGTGAATATGTTTGGCATAAACACGACAATGAAGATGAAATGTTCCTCATTATTAAAGGTAACTTAACCATAGAATTACGAGATAAAACTCTTTCTCTTAATCCTGGTCAAATGGTGGTTATCCCGAAAGGCGTTGAGCATCGTCCTGTAGCGAGTGATGAAGTACATGTCATGTTAATAGAGCCTAAAACAACGCTCAGCACTGGCGACTCAAAAAATACCGAAGACAAAAAAGCAACTCACGGTGAATGGATTTAAAGAACTCAAATCGGGACGCCACCATATTAATCAAGGATACATATGTTCACCGAAATAAAATCATTATTATTTTTCCTTCTTAAAGTTGTACTCATTGAATGGGCAGTAGAAGCATGTCGATACATACTGCATGCCATTTGCTATCGAAAAACCCCTAATCAGTTTTTCATGGCGCATGCAAATAAAATCTTCCATAAGGAATATTCTTATGAATAAAAACAGTGTATGTGCTGTGCTCTTGCTGTATGCAATTTCTGGACATGCCGCATCCAATCAATTAGTGGTAACTAAACCATATACCCCTGGACTTCGAGAGAGGTATAGCACACCATTTAAGGCCGCGTTAACTGCCACATTTGCATTGGGAGCCGCTTGCGCATATACCAATCGCGCAAAGTTAGGCAAGGCCAGTTATGTTGCCGCTGGCGGTGCTTCTCTGATATACCTGCACCAAATGATGAGAAAGCCGCGCTTACTTGATATGCTTTTAATCAGTCCAAAATCTGCATTAAATCAAATGCATGCTGTACGTGATACTTTTGCAAAAGAACCAAAAAAAAATCCCCAAACACTTGAAACCATTAAAAACCGATGCGATACATATGCGCAAGAACATCCTCTTTTTTTGTTGAGTGAATGCACGATGTTGAATGATTCGAGTCCTTGCATTTTAAGCAGATGTCACGAACCGAACTTTAGAGAACAATTTGAATCTCGCGTGGTGAAATCGCTGGTTAATAAATTGTCATTGCTTGAAAGATCTGTTGAATATGCTGGTTTTGCTTCTGGTGCGATGTTTCAGGATCTTGTTATTTTAACCAAAACCCTTGCCGCAAATCCTAATGCTAAGCTCAATGTTCATCTTATCGATATTAAACATGAGCCCTATGTTACCTGCAGAACATTGCTCAATACAACACGCGCAGTTGAAGCTCAGATTGATACTGATCTCAATGCCATTATGAGCTCTGTACAACGACAAAAATCAGATATGAGCATAAAGGAGCTCGGTGATTTGATGAGTTCGTATGCAGCTGTCCAATTGTGCGCCCACCAAGCAATTGGATGGCTTTCAAGAACTTTTCCGCAGGCTCAATTAACATTACAGCTTCATGATTCAACCGATAGTTACCATGCATACATAAAGGAAGAAAATATTGCAAGTGCTGATGTTATCGCTACTGCCGATATAGATGATCAAATGAGCTGGGAGAGAAAGGCTGGTGTTCATCATGCACAATTATGCATCCGTGCACTCCAAAAAAATCCTCTGGTAGATAATATACGCCTTAGAACACATTTCAGCAGGAATGGCACCCCTTCGCTTACAAGCATTGGATTGGAACCATCTGCTGGAGCAGTGGAAAAAAAGGCAAAAATCAAGAATGCAGAAACTGAAGAAGATGAAAAAATCGCTATATATATAACATCACAACAAATTCCCGCAAGCACTCCCTCTTTTTTCCAGTCTCTTGCCCAGCGATTACTTGATCGTTAGAAGAAGTCCATTAGCATCAACTCCGTTCACAAAACACCAGAGCGTAGCGATTAGCGCTCTGGTGTTTTTTCTTGTTATTGATTTTCGTAAGACGTGCTGCGCATACTATTTTTGTGTCAAAAAAAACCACTCGAAAACAAATTGCAATAGAGGCCTATGATGTTGATCAGACCGTTCTTTTTATTATTATTCTTTGGCTTATCCTATTATACGAACCCTGTATATGGTGCTAATCCCAGCGAGCCGGAAACATTGACGTATTATTTGTATATCGCCGATTTTGCAGAAAGCTTTATTGAAATACCAACATCGAATGTATTGGTAGACAGCACAACAATAGCTTCGAGCTATCTTGCAGGAAGAGCTCCTCTTTATGATGTGAACAATATGAAGGTCGGCATATGCTCTGCCTCTTTTTTAAACATGCAAACTGAAGATGGAATCTTTACCGATATAGCCAATTATATATCTGTTGCTAATAATGGGCTGATCGTAACCTGGTTTACACCAACAACATTAATCAACTTAGAATTAGACAGCATCATAAACTCCATGGTTACTGAATGTACGGTAATAGCATCGACAAAGGTTGGGATTGCTCCCCTTTTTGGACAAACATTTGATTTAATTGTTTCATCGGATGGGGAAAAAATTCATTTTCAATTTACCAGAATCGGAACGATTTTCTAAAAAGGAATTTTTATGAAGCACTTTTTAATCAGATTTTCTTTACTAACAATTATCATCTCAGGTGTCGCTACATCCTACTGCGAACCCGAAGATTATTCGTTCTATGTTAAAGTTGGTTCAGGCATATCATGTTCTCAGCCAGCCAATATCATCGCTCACAACCCGCCATGGAATCCGGCAATCCAAGGGTATAATTCAAAATTGGGAAATCATCCTATTGCGAGCGCAAGTATCGGTTGCGAACTCCTCGATGCATTGGGTCTTGAAGTCAGTATCTCCAATCGTTCAACATTTAAATATAGAAAATTCCAAACTCCCACTGCTGGCGGTGCATCGTACACGAGAAAATTTGATCTTGACGTCACATCCATTCTCTTTTGTGCAAACCTTCTTGGACGAGGCATCCCTTATCTTAATTGGGATATCGGTTGCGGCACAATCTATCCGCTGGTAGGATTCGGACTGGGTGCTAGCAATCTTGCGATAACGAACTTCAGAACAACCGGATTGCCCCCTTCTGGAGACTCTGCCCCATTCGCAAGTTTTTCTGCGGAAAATCAATACACACTGCGCAAACATTTTACGTATACGATTCTTGCCGGCCTTGAATACAGCCATGATGACCGTTGGGCTATTGGAACAGGATATCGCTGGTTTAATGCGGGTTCTTTTAAAGGGCCTCGCTACCAAAGAGTTGCTAACGGATCTGCAGTTGATGTAGCTGATGATGCATGGAAAATGCGTTTTAGGGCTCATGAGTGGTTCGTTGAATTTAAAATTTTCATCTAAAGAACTGTTAAGCATCTACTTTGATATAAACTTAAGCAATTTTAAGAATACCGCCATTGCGTTAACGTCATTGCAATGGCGGTATTTTTGTTGTAGTTTTTTCATTACATTGGATTTAATGAAGAACAAATTCAACATACAGGTTACACTGATGTCTGATCATATCACTACCAATTACCCACCACTCGAGAAACACACATACCCCCGACCAATAAAAATTTTAGGCCTCATTACCGGAGCATTATTCCTCCTTTTGGTTCCTCGATTCTTATTAATCGACCTACCACATCATCGTGAGGCAGGCAAATTAATTCGTGAAGCTAATATTTTTTTTGAACGTAAAGATTACTTTTCTGCTATATCTGCATATGGTCAAATTGCAACCAAATATCCAAATTTTGGTACGGTAAAAAGTGATGCCAAAATTAAATTTGTAAAATCTTTGTTCGCATTAACTTCTGAACATGAAGACTTATATGAAATCGGCTTAAATTATCTGGCAGAACAAGAATATAAAACATCAGAAATCAGGCAAATGCGAGAGTTTTTACCCAAAATGTATAAAGAAGATTTTATGTCACGGTTTGAAAGGGCTTAATACATGTCTGTCTATATACCGGGCGAACTTATAGCGTTTGCCACATTTCCAGGAGTTATTCTTCATGAAATATCACATCGTTTTTTTTGTGATATAGCAAATGTAAAAGTATATGATATAAATTACTTTGAACCATTATCAACAAAGGCAGGACACGTCATTCATGAACCTACTAATAATTTTTTTAGCGTATTTTTCATATCTATGGGGCCTTTAATTATTAACTCCCTGGTATGTATGATACTCACCATTCCCGCAGGATCTCTTTACTATTTAGAAACTGAATTTATGGGCTATTCTCCTTGGTTCATGACACCAGCATATTATGTACTCAAATGGATAGGATATTCTATCGGATTTCATGCAATGCCCAGCAACCAAGATATGAGCAATCTAGAAAAAATTGCACAATCAAATAGTGCAAAAGTTCTTGCAGCTATCCTGAGTGGGATTGTGGCATTTTTTAACGTCCCTTATCTCGGCTTTTTCCTTAAATTGATATTCACCTATGGTCTGGCACTGATACTGCCAATGATATTTTTGGGGTGAAAAAATAGAAATGATGTACAGACTGTGCCTGGCTAAACATAGGGGATATAGACAGAGATATCTTTGAAAGTTATGTTAAGTAGGTAAGAAATGTAAGGAATTTGATCTGGAGAACCCAATATGGCAGATACAAAAATAACTTCAAAATACCAAATGACGTTGCCCAAAGAGGTACGTATTGCCCTGAATATTAATGTTGGAGATGTCATCAGTTTTGAGGTATTAGAAGATGGCTCTGTAGTATTGAAAAAGGCTGCTCCCTTTGATCAGCGATTTATGCAAGCATTAAGCTCTACTCTATCCGAATGGAATTCGATATATGATGAAGAGGACTTTGATGATTTACAAGACCTTTGATATTGTTGTAGTCCCTTTCCATTTACAGATCAGCTGAGTGCAAAAAATCGTCCCGCACTTGCTTTATCTAATCATAACGAATTTAATAAACATATTGGTCATACCGTTCTTGCCATGATTACAAGCGCTCGTAATGAGCCATGGCCTTTAGATATTATGATTACTGATTTATCAAAGGCCGGTTTATCAAAAGAATCTATGATACGCATGAAGTTATTTACTTTAGATGATAGGCTTATTCGTTCTTGTATCGGTTCTTTATCTTTAAATGATAAAGAACAGGTTATAAATTCAATATCAATAATTTTTAAAGATCTTTTGCTTACGCACTAATTATTAAGTGCGTATTCTTTTTTATACCCTTAGAATACACAACATAAAAACATACAACCCTCACAAAGACCCATGAAAAAAAATACCGTAAAATTTATCTGCAACAAACTTTCTCGCGATAAAACAGTAGCGAATATGGAGTCCACAGGCATTACCACAAACCATACAATTCTCACTGGCACTGCCCTTATTGCTGCGCTCAACAAAAAACTAGTTGAAGAAGCACATGAAGTCATAGAAGCTTTTTCTGGTGATAATCGAAATGAAATGATTTCTGAATTGGTTGATGTGCTTGATCTCATCGATGCATTACGAAAAACACACAATATTACTATGGATGAAATTAAAGAAGTTCAGAAAGCTACTCACCTCAAAAGAGGTGGTTATGAAAATGGAATATTCATGGAAACCATAGAAATGGAAGAAGATAATCCATGGGTAACTCATTTCAGAAAATCTCCTGAAAAATATCCTGAGATTTAAAAGCGTATCTAATTTCAATCTAAAACAAGGTCAATGTATGTTAGAGCTTTCAAGATTACAGTTTTTAGTTATCAGATGATGGCCTAGCATATGCCGAAAAACTTTCGCAAGACGGTATTCCTGTTGAAAAAATAATCTATCCAACCATTCATGGATTTCTCAGCTTTGCTGACCGTTTAGATATGGGTAAAAAAGCCATGAAAGATATTGCACATTATTTACGAACCGTTTTTGCAGAATAACGGTGTATTTTTGATTCATACCAATCTTAATTGCAAAAAACCCATAAATGAAACAGATTTTCCATAACGCGCATCAATAGGATCGGGTATAATAGGAAAATCTACTAAACCGCCAATCCCCCACTTTATATGTTTTGTTAAAAATTCATATACATAACCAACCGTACATTTTGCTACAGCAAAGATTTTGTCAGTAAAAGGATCTGGCTCGATAAAAAGGTCATCTTTTTTGACCCATTCAAATCGGGAAAAAAACAGGTGCTTTTTATGTAATTCCAATGTCCCCTCTATTAAAAATGCAGGCAACAGATTGCCTGGCTTTTCATCATTGATACCGAAAATTACAGCGCCCTGAAAGTTGCTGGTGTCACTGATTTTTTTATTATAGATTGCCGAAATTACATAACGATTTATATTAACGTCCGGCTGCAGTTGCTCAGGACTTTTTAAAAGACCACAGCTTACTTGAAACGCAAGATTTTCTGTTGGATTTAATGACACTCGAAATGAATACGAATTCAGTTTCGGCTTTTCAATATCAAATCTATGCTGATCGGGTTCCCGCCCATTAAAAAAAGAAGTTTCTAATTTTAACCATTTATGAATAAAACCGACTGTTATCACACCAAACGTTATATGAGTAGAATCCATCCAATGATGTCCTAATGGAGCTTCTGGAATATATTCAGACGAAAATCTCATCATATAAACCGGTGGCCCTAACGCAGGCTCTCCTGGCAACGCAAGATAGGTAAATACAGAACTGTCTTCTGTTAATTGATATGTATTTACCACCGCAAGTTCCATAAATAAATCATGCGGATGCTGCCGATCAATCAATGGTGTTTTTCCATCGCACGTTTCTCCCGTTTGCAAGAGCAAAGGATATCCACAGTCTGCAATAGTAAGTGGCTCTAAAGAAAACATTGACCTAAATCCGAAGCTGTATTTTTCAAAATTTCGTTGCGCCATAAACATAAACATATTCTGATCACATAACTGTTTATCACCACGCTTACCTCTCTGCACATCCATTACAAGATATGAAAATCCGTTAAACATAAGCATCCAATCATTATGCATGATATGAAGACCTTCTTGAGGACTTGAAGTTGGTACCCAACTGGTCCCTGATGCATCTCGCGTCATGGAATAATTTCCATACATCCCATGCATCATCGATTCATGCATTGTATGCTTTGCAAGAGGCGACACTGCGCTATGCAGCAATCCATTGGCTTTGCTTTCTCCAGCATGCCCTAATCTATGTTCATGGTCGCTCTGACCCTGAATATAAAAAGAAGATGTAGAGAGCATCACAAAACAGAAAAAATAATTTTGTAGGTTCATGACAGCACCGATTTCAACTTGATTTAATACTCTAGCTTTTCGATGCCATCATACAACAATTTTTCTTACATGGAAAAATCAACAGATTGATTTTATTGAGCGCTTGCTCTCATGTTTCCATTAACCGCTTCTTTCCTTGTTTGTTTAACGCTAAAAAGTTTATAATGCGGTCATTTTTTATCAAAATATTTTTAAAAACTGTTCGCACATTTCTCGATGGAATAACTGCTGGAGTTGCTGGACTGATTGCAGCAGATGTATTAGATATTCTTGGACAAATACTGATCAGTAAACTAACCATAGGGATCTTTATTGCTTCATTAGTGTTTTTATTCTTATACAAATCACCTTATGCAATTATATGGATTGTTCTTATGGGAGGACTATTAAGCACCATTGTTTCCGTCATATAATTAATTCGATTAAAACAATTTTCCATTGACTATGCAATCTCATACCGCATATGTTGAATCTATTGAAGTTGGTGAAGCCCACACGTCCTAATGGTTGTGGCTTGCAAAATAACATCCCCTTTAGATTTTAAGGAATAGAAATGAAAGCATATTTAAAAGTAACCCTCCTGCTATGCCTATCGGCATGCTTTGGAATATCCCTAAATATCACCGCTGCACAAGCTGCGCAGGAAGAAGTAAAAGAAGATGCGTATGTACCAAAGCGAACCCAGCTACTCACCATTTTTTTAGATAATTCTGAAGCAAGGCCAAGCGACAGGTTCGTTCTACCAAAATTACAGAGCGCTATTATGCATGAAGCGGGGCCGATTATAACTTCTAGCTCATTATTTTACACCTACGCTAGGGGTACTGGATCGAATACAATATTCCATAGAGCGTGGATTCTTCATGAGATTTCCGAACATCTGCTCATCATGATTCCAAAATCATACTTAGAAAAAAACAAGCTCGCTATAAGATCATTAGGTTTAAAAATGCCTGCGGAATCTTCTACCACTCTACAAATCATTGAACAGCGATATAAGAGCTTTTCAGACAATGATTGGGAAGATTTAATCAAAAATACGGGCACCCTTTTTGTTAACGCGCTATTACAAGGCGCTATTTTTGATCAACACAATAAAGAAATTGAGTGGGTTATATATCTAACTGGACATGGTTTTTATAATGAGAGTATAGCCGGTATCTCATTGCAAGATTTTCCTAAGATGTTAGATTTTTTTGATAGAAAAATTAATGCTGCATTGTTGGTATACGTCTCGTGCTACGGTGCCGGACTAAACGCCAGCAAAATATATAAAGATCAAGCAAAAATCGGTTTAGCGGGGGAGAAAGAATACTCTTTTCCCATCGCCACTCAAGCAATTGGTGATCTAGAAGTAGCTAGTACAGGATATCCTACGGAACAAAACTTTGAAAACTTCATAAGCTCCTTTATCAGAAATAAATATGCCTATGAAAAATTTCTTTCCTTTATCATGATCAACCAAGAGCGTATGCGGGACCGTAAATCCCTGGGTAATCTCCCCCAAATTCGATTAGCTTATTCACCTATCTGGTTTCCTCTGGTTACAATCCCAGAAGGAACAATGGACATAACGCGAACTATGGTCGGCCCCCGCGAAAAACCACTCAAAAAACCAATCACGAGCCTTAACAAAGAATTGATTAACATCACGGAAACTATCGCAAGCACGCGCGAAAAACCGCTCGTGGTAGGAAACTCTATTAAAAAAATACTGCTGAGCTGTGACTACATCCCTTTTGAGATCATTCTGACCGAAAAAGCCTTTCCCTATTTTACTATAACTATGCCCGGAGACGTCACGATCATTATAAAAAAAATGACCCTACAATGGAAAGGAGAGCTCTCAAAGCTTGTCGAAAAATTGTCTCTCCTCACGCGACATGATTATAAAGGCATCAAACAGATATGGATTGAGGAATTAGTCATACAAAGGAAGAATGTACCTAATGCTCTATACACTAATGTATTTTTTGATTTTAAAGATAAAAAACCTGCAGGGATCACCAGGCAAGGAGGCGAGCAATATTCTAGGCCGCAGGCGGCTGATTATGCTCAGCAACTAGAGCTCGTAGAAAAACAAAAGGAATTACGATTGCAACAACGACATAACTTTGGGAATGTGCTACAAAATATTCACGAAAAGGCAATGGCTACTCAAGATACAGCTGACGTATTATCTGAAAAAAATAAAATACTCTTGCACGCACAAGAACAACTCGATGCAGCTTATCAAAATAAAAATTTTCCCGAAAAACACCGCCAAATTATACAGCACTATATCAATACATTAGAAGAAGGTCTTGATGCCTCTAATCCGTGGACTATTCACCAACAGATTACCGAACTGAGTGGTCTTATCGACCAAGAGTTTAAGCTAGGGGAGCAAGAGGCTCAAAAACAAAAATAATACATGTGATCGCCAAAATAAAAGGAAGATGTAATGATTAAAGCATATTTAAAAACAACTCTGCTGCTATGCCTATGGGCATGCTTTGGAATATCCCTGCATATCACCGCCGCACAAGCCGCGCAGGAAGAAGTAAAAGAAGATGCGTATGTACCAAAGCGAACTCAACTGCTGACAATTTTTTTAGACAATTATGAAGCAAGAGAACACCTTGTCCGATTCGTTAAATCAAAATTATATGGCGCCATTTCGCATAAAGCTGGACCTATTATAGTCTCCAGTTCATTGTTCTACAACATCGCTATTCAGTCTGGACAAATTTCGTTATTTCTCAAGGACTGGATTATTCATGAAGTTGCTGAACACGTACTGATCATGATTCCAAAATCGTATTTAGAAAAAAATAAACTTTCAGTAGAATCACTTGGTTTAAAAATGCCTGAACAATCTTCTATCATCCCAGGAATAATTAAACAGCGATATGAAAGTTATTCACAAAATGATTGGAAAGATTTAATCAAAAATACTGGCGCTCCTTTTGTGAATGCATTGCTACAAGGGGCTATTTTTGATCAAACAAATAAAGAAATCGAATGGGTTATTTATCTGAGTGGTCACGGTTTTTATAACCAAAGTATAGCGGGTATTTCGCTAAAAGATTTTCCAAAGATGTTAGATTTTTTTGATAAAAAAATTAGTGTTGCGTTGTTTGTATATATCTCTTGTTATGCTGCAGGGTTGAATGCTGCAAAAATATATAAAGATCAAGCAAAGTCCGGCTTGGAAGGTGAAAAGGAATATCTTTTTCCTATTGCTACTCAAGCAGTTGGTGACTTAGAGGTAGCAAGTGAAGAAGATCTCCGCGAACAATTCTTTACGGAGTTCATAGATACATTTATCAAAGATTCATATGCCTACGAAAATTTTCTCCCCTTTATAATGCCCAGTCGAGGGAAAGTCATAGCAAGGGAAAGTAAAGGTGTAGGCAATCTCCCACAAATCCGATTGGCTCATGCACCGATCTGGCTTCCAATAGCTAGCCTTAAAAAAGAAACGGTGCACATTACAAAGACTATGGCTGCTACTCGAGAAAAACCACTTTTGATAAAAGAAGTTATAAAAACCATACTGCTCGACAGCGATTACATCCCTTTTGAAATTGATATTGATCGAAAATCCCCTCCCTATTTTATTATAACAGCGCCCGGAAATGTCATGATCTATATAACAAAAATGGTATTGCCGTGGGGCAATGTATCTCTACAAAAGTTATCTGATTCGATGTATCATGATTATGCAGGGGATAAAAAAATATACATTGAAAAATTAGTTATACAAAACGAAAATGCACCAGCTATAACATATACCGATGTTTTGCTTGATTTTAACGATCCGATGATTTATTACACGGAGGCAAAAACAGGAATGCAAATGGGGCATCTAGCAAAAGAAAGAGAAAATCCCAACTTTAATGACATAGCTTATACTAATCAAATTGCACTCGCACAACAGCTAAAAGAGCTGCGATTGCAACAACGACGTACGTTTAAAAATGTGCAGCAGAATGTTGCCGAAAAGGCACTGGCTACTCAAAGCATCGCAGACTTATTATCTGAAAAAAATAAAATACTCTTGCATGCAGAGCAACAGCTGGATATCGTATCTCAAGATAAAAATTTCCCCGAAAAACACCGCCAAAAAATACAGCGCTATATAAATACATTAGAAGAAGGTCTTGATACCTCTAATCCACGAATTATGCAACAACAAATCAAGGAACTTAGTGATCTTATCGAGCAAGAGTTTAAGCTAGGCAAACAAGAGGCCCAGAAACAAAAATAATACATGTGATCGCCAAAATAAAAGGAAGATGTAATGAAAGCATATTTAAAAACAACTCTACTGCTATGCCTATGGGCATGCCTTGGAATATCCCTGAATATCACCGCAGCACAAGCTGCGCAGGAAGAAATAAAAGAAGATGCGTATGTACCAAAGCGAACTCAACTGCTGACAATTTTTTTAGACAATTATGAAGCAAAATCGAAAAATGGATTCGTTCTACCAAAATTACTGAGTGCTCTTCAATATGAAGCTGGGCCTATTATAACCTCCAAGACATTACTCTCCTTAGTACCCACTAGTGGTGTAAATAGGCAATTATCCGACCTATGGATTACCCATACAATTACTGACGACTTGCTGATCATGGTTCCACAATCATATTTAAAGAAAAAGAGCCTTCCAATAGAATCCCTCGGTTTAAAAATGCCTGCACAATCTTCTGCCTCTCCGGACCCAACACTCATTAAAAATCAATATAAAAGTTATGCAGAAAGTGATTGGCAGGATTTAATCAAACATACTGGTACATCTTTTGTGAATGCATTGCTTCAAGGCGCTATTTTTGATCAAACAAATAAAGAGGTTGAATGGGTTATATATCTGAGTGGCCATGGTTTCTATAATCAAAATATAGCGGGTATTTCGCTAAAAGATTTTTCCAAAGTGTTAGATTTTTTTGATAAAAAAATTAGTGTTGCACTGTTTGTATATGTCTCTTGTTATGCTGCCGGATTGAATGCTGCACAAGTATATAAAGATCAAATCAAGTCCGGTCTAGAAGGTGAAAAAGAATATTCTTTTCCCATTGCTACTCAAGCAATTAGTGACTTGGAAGTAGTAAGTAAACACTCCCTTTATGAACAACGTTTTAAGGGTTTCATAAACACATTTATTGAAAATAGATTTGCCTACGAAGAGTTTCTCCCTCTTATAATGTCCGAGCGAAAGAAATTAATGGCAATGAACAGGAAAGCTATCGGTAACTTTCCACAAATCCGATTAGCCCATTCACCGATCTGGCTGCCAATAACGAGCCTTAAGAAAGAAACTGTTCATATTACAGAAACTATGGCGAGTACTCGCGAACAACCACTTTTGATAGGAGACTTTGTTAAGACCATATTGCTCAGCAGCGATTATATCCCTTTTGAGATCGATCTTGCTCAAAAAGCCTTTCCTGAATTTATTATAACAATGCCTGCTGATGTCATAATCTACATAGAAAAAATGACCTTACCATGGGGCAAAACATCTCTAAAAGAACTATCTAAATTGGTGCGCCATGATTATGAAGGAGCTAAAAAGATATATATTAAGGAAGTAGTTATAGAAAACGAAAAAGCACTTGCTATAACGCATGCAGATGTTTTTCTGGATCTTAACGATCCACTTATTTACTACACAACGGAAAAGGTTAAGAGCGCAATTCCAGCAAAAACAGAAAAAGCTAGAGCTAATTTTGCTACCTATGCCAACAGCATTGCACTCGCACAGCAGCTAAAAGAATTGCGATTACAACAACGAAATAATTTTCACAGTGTGAAGCAAAATATCGCTCAAAAGGCACTGGCTACTGAAAGCATCGCAGACTTATTATCTGAAAAAAATAAAATACTCTTGCACGCACAAGAACAACTCGATGCAGCTTATCAAAATAAAAATTTTCCCGAAAAACACCGCCAAATCATACAGCACTATATCAATACATTAGAAGAAGGTCTTGATACCTCTAATCCACGCATTATGCAACAACAAATTATGGAACTTCGTCATCTTATTGGGGAAGAGCTCGGATTCGCAGATGAAAAGAAACGCCAGCCATAACAACGTTCTTAGCAATAGTAATACAAAAATGCGCAGCTTTTTATACTGCGCATTTTTATTTTTTTATTAATTCTTTAACTTCCTAACAACTCGTATACCATTCATACAGCCGATTGCTCAACAGCGCATCTGGATCATACTGTTGCTTAATTTCAAGCAACTTCTGCCATCCTGGATATACGGCTTCAAACTGCTGGCGCGTGGCAAGTGTATGATATGGCAAGTAATACGTGCCTTGATGCTGAATAATATCATCAATCACCTGACGGGTCCATCGCAGATATACCTGACGATCGATCTCTGTTCTTGGCAACTTGATAAATAATACAAGGGCACACATATCTTGCGGTGCAAATGAAAGTAAGGATTCATTATCTTGTCGCACATGCCGCGCCGTGACATTGAGCAAATTAATAGCATGCTCTTGCGTTGCATACGTAAAGTGTTTAATAAATGACACTACTTGATTATAGGGGAGAAAATATTCCTGCAAAACATATTCTGCTGTAGCATTACTCTGCGGCAACCCCATAATCGAATAATTAAGGAAATTGTTACGCGAGATGGTCTCAGGAGATGTTAATACCATTTTTTCAATAGCAAACCGATAATCTTTAAATCTTTGCCAAGCTCCCGCAGCACGCATCATCCATTTAAGCAGAGCACTTTTTGCAGTCGGCTGCAATGGATAAACCGGTGCTACAGCAGTAGAATCTGCTGCTTTTTTATATTTTACGATGAATAGTTTCTTCATAAAATCTGATGCCCCTACAGAAAAGCGAGCTGAATAAAATTCTATAGCAGTATCATTGCGGATATACTCATTAAAAGATTCTTCGAAAGAATTTTTATCAATTAAAGCTGTTTCTACCATGTCTGCTTCAAGCTCAACCAGTACATCATCGGTCAGCTGTAATGTTACGCAAGCAATAATACCAATTAAGCCATAGCCACCTATAATTGCGCCAAATAATTCTTGGTTTTCTTGACGACTTACCGTAACCATTTCTCCATTTGCAAGAATAACGTGCATCGATAGAACCGTAGAGATTATTTGCCCTGTTGAAAGATCTTGTCCATGCACATTCACTGAAACTGAACCACCAATTGAAAAATCATTATATGATTGCATAGCTTTAATGGCAAGGCCATGTGGTGCTATCAATTTCTGTAACTGTTTCCACGTCATACCAGCCTGCACTGTTACTTGCTTGCCTGGTACGTCAAGTTGCACTAATCGTTGCAAATTATCAAAACTAATGCGGCAGGCATCTTTTTGATGAGAAATAGTTTGCCCACCCTGACTTTTTCCTGCGCCAACAATAGATATTTTCTGTTGCCCCGCAATAGCTTTTTTAACCAATTTTTGTAATTCTTCAATTGTTTGAGGAGAATACAATGTATCTGGTATCTGAATATCAAACAATTGCTGCGTTGGAGATTCCTGCGCTGGAGCAACAGTCAGCCTGGTGATGACAGCATAACTATCCACACTACAAAACAATGATAATAATAAAAGCTTACTCGCAATTAACTGTTTCATCATAATAACCCCCGTTATTAAAAATCATGTACATACAAAAGTTCATTATTCTGCTCACGCATATGTTGCACAAACTGTCTAAGCGATGTCACCGGAACGGTGATACCGGCATAGGTATATGCCGCTTGCGTTGGTAATGTCCACTCAAACTCAACAACACAATCTGGAAGCAACCGCTCTATCAGACGATGTGAATTGTCTTTTGAACGAATCTTACACATGATGGTTTTTTGACCACCGATAGTACGAAATTCAAGCGAGTTTGTACCCGGCAACTGTAGCATTGCACGTAAAAACTGTTTATAGCGCGGCACTTCCACTAACTTAAGGTCATTTTCTAATACCTCAAGAATTTTTATATCAGGATGCAGCATACCAATTTCATTTTCTGGATCATACACAACCGTTTGCAATGTTTCTGCTTCCGCTCCTGAGAACATATAGCGAATTGGCGCTGAAATAATCGCTTTTATAACATGCTCAATAGTAAGCGTACTGCCTACAAACAAATTCATCTGCGTGTATGGTGACATCAAAACTGGTAACACACCTCGTTTGCGGACCGCTACTGTATATGAAGCGTAAAAAGCTTTCCAAAATGAACGTACACTCGCAATCCACGGGAATTCATAAAAAGGAGTATGGGTAATAAAATTGCCATACTCTTGCGGTATATCAACGCTTAACCATTCTGGAGTTGTTAGATATGTTTGCATGATATCACGACGATGTCCTGGTTTTTGAGCAAGACGATGAATCATCATAGCCTCATACTCATCATTATTATGAGGTTGCGCTATCGCCTTAATAAACGTATTCATACTTGGATCACCGTCTTGTGTGATACGCTCATCGCCCACTGCAAAACCATGTTTCTGTAAAAGAGCAATCCAGTAACTCAATGGCTGAAAATTTCTATATTCCTTAAGTTCATCTTCAAGCGTTTCTTCTGCAAGAACTGCATTGAATACACTGTGTGCTGCGTGCGCTATTTTAAGCATTGAATCATCAACTACATCATGATCTCTCAATATAAAAATGCCACCTGGCTTGAGAATCGAACGTATCGAAGCGACAAAAGCATCCAATTTTTCTACCGGCGCATGATGCAATCCAATGGTACAAATAATAAGATCAACGGAGCTTTTTGGTATATCGGTAATTTGCTTGTAATCATCAAGAGATACAAATTTGTTATAGGGAGTCAATGGAGACTGGCGAGAAAATCCTTCAACGGTATCGGTTATCTGTTGCGCATAATTGATTGCGATCGTTTGTTTGAGGTTTGGCAAATGTCCACGTATCGAAGCAATATATGTTCCTGGCTTACCTATTTCAACGGCTGTTTCTATCCCCGACGCTTGCTCTGTGCTCATTAAATTTTTTAACTGATTTGAAAGCGCGGTGCGTTGAGATTTTAATGCATACAATTTATATAAAGGGGTGTATTTACTGAGCACTGGTTTAATAGACGCGATATGATTAGAAATATGGGTATACCACTCAATATCTGACTTTGGATGGTAATTTTGATCAATCATATCAATCATTTTAAAAAAATCTTTTGAAGGAACCTGCCTTAAAACAGTATCCAGAAATGGTGCAAATCGCCCTCTTAGGGGACCAACTAGGACTTCATGTAAAGAGGCCTGCACAGCACTCGGTATAAGCAGACAGGTAAGTAATGAGAATAGCCAAGCTCGACCTGAAGAAAATCGCCTTTTAATCATTGTAAAGTCCTCTCTTGATAATAATAACCATATTACTCTATCAAGAGTAGCTAATGGTTTCTATTTGTCAAAAGGCCTGCCTATTGCACCATAAAATCAACCTCTGCAATAGTGCGCACCGATCCTTGATTCCATAGACTTTTGTTATATGCTACTTTTCAATTACCCAGTCCATTTAAAAAGGTGAGCTCATATGGAAAGCTTCAGTACAAAAGACAAACTCTTTTTCCTATTCATCGTCGTTTCCCTGGCTTTAGGCTATTTTCATCCAGACTTCTATGCAGATCAGAGAAAACATCCTGTATCAGCCGATCGGATGGACGAAAGCTTCCGCGCTGCAAAGTTAGGATATGATCTGTATGAAAATCCGCGATTTCCAAAGTATGGCCAACCTATTTTTCATAATGATGGATCATACCTTCTCTTTTCTCGCGATATACATCGACACAAAAAAACCACTGCTAATTTGGATGACATAGGAACTTTTTCGATTCACATTCATGATAAAACAACGTATAAACCATATGGAGTACTGGTCTGCATCGGTGAGATGCAGATCGGCACCTTTAAAAAAACATTTGATATGCCCTTGGATTATTGGAGTAAGCAAGATTATGAGACACAATGGAAAAAGGGAATTGAAAGACTGAAAAAACATAATGAATCATGTCTCATTACCGGAGTATATGATCTTACAAAAAAATTAATGGTATCAACATGGATGCTGTACAAAAAAGAGGACACTGTACACGTAGAAGAAACGGTGTTTGTTGGTCCGGAAGTAATTGCATATCTTGGAAGTCGCCCTTTTACCCAACAAACCTGCTATAATTTCATCCGACCATATACGCCTGGTGATGAAGGAAAAAGGTACGTACAAGATAATTTTGAGACTGACTCAATGCAGAAAACAATGAACCTTGCAAACGTTCTTAACAGCCCTGTTTTAAAAGCGGATGTGACTGCGTAAAAATGGTCGCGCCTTTTCGGCGCACAATTATCTGGATGGCGACGTTCGCCGAGGCTCTCTCACCATGACGGTTAGAGAACGCCAATAGTGCTAATAATATTTATCTATGCTTCATATACTCCCTGCTAGACACCACAATGATGTCATCTATCTTTACTATCATCTGATCCAGAACATAAGGCATTGCCTACTGTCATTATGAGTGGAGCGTAAGCGAAATCATGCTAGGCCGTGTGAACCAAATTTAGAATCTATGGAAACTTTTTCTGTATTTGAACGCTAGAAGAGCAAGAAACTTTGCGGTAGTCATTGCGAGTTTACGAAGCAATCCAGCCTCAAAAAACATACTCATAAAAAAATCAGGC
>DASZBJ010000034.1 GCA_035944115.1 Candidatus Babeliales bacterium | reverse complement strand
GCGCTTGACCCCAGTTACTCTGCGAAATTGTGCCTCTGATGATGATTTTAATTTTTCATATTTCATGTTCTCATAACCTTTTTTTATATAAACAGATCATGAGTATGCCATAAATTTTATGGTTTCAGAAGAGGTCTAATGTTTCGTATGCGTTAGATAATCCTATACCGACGGTATGCAATATGGTTTCTGGCGTGGCAAAAGCAGGATGGCATTTGGGTAAAGTATTATATGAAATTTGTGATGTTGCTATCGCGTGTATTGTTGATAAGCAGGCAGGGTTTGAACGTGTTGATCAAGTTGTGACCAATATAGAACGAATATCAATCGATCTTATACATAAAATACAAGACACACCCATTAAGACCCTTGCGCGAGAGGGAACTGCAATTATCGTAGAAACATCGCTTACTAAAAAATGCTTGAGTGCTGCGCATACCATGTATAAAACGGCGCAACAGGAACTTGCGGTTGCCATAAAACTGGCTGAGCAAACTAATATAATGCCTGCAGTTCCCTGTTCTCCTGGCATTATCGTGGCAGCAGAAGCAACCGGAACTGCAGTAGCGTTCAAGCAAGAAGCTGAAGCAATCAAAGCAATAGAAATTGCTATCGCTGAAGCTGGGGATAAAGCTGCAAAGCTTCCAAAAAATAAATTGGCCCGCAAAATCGATTATTTGATGTATAATGAACCGGAAATCGTTGGTCTTTTTGTAGAATTTAAAGATGCATTTAAAATTAATAGAAATGCAAATCTTGTTGGTTTGAGACATATTAAAATTACACCGGAAATATTGAAGCATATTTTTGGTGTTGAGATTATACAGGAATATAAAAAATCGGGAATAATTAAGAATATAACACAAGGGTTTCATCATAACGTGAAAAACCAACTGAGCCATTTGATACATAATGCTGTTATTGATAAAATAACGGGTGTTATGAAGGCAGATTTACATTTTTTAGGACAAGTAAAAGCAGATAAAACATTCTTCCCTGCTTCATGGTCGCGCAAAAAAGTACTCAAAAAAATACAAGAATCTCTATTAAATCCAACAGAATTGCCAGAACTGCAGGGTAGCCGTTGGGTATGGGTTGGAAAAACACGAGAAGGGATAGAAATTAGAACAGTTTTTGAAGCAACAGGAGAGTTAGTAACCTCATATCCTATTTAGATTGATAAAGGAATTACAAGTGAAAATCGCACAATTTAAATTACATGATCGTATTTATCTTAGTAATGGACCAAGCAAAGATGATTTTTGGATTTTGGCTGGATTTCTTACAGACGATGTGGGATCTTGCCCTTCGCCTTCATACAAAAAATTCATCAATGATCCTAATTGGACGGAAACAGGCAGTAATTATACCATGATGGAAAAGGAAGGCGATGATGTCCGCATTGCTTGCCAATTTGATAGAGATTTTGAGCCACATATAAAAATGTCCCAAAAAGAATTACTTTCAATTCTTGATCAGTGGGAAGCGCTTGTTAAATTGGGACCAAAAGAAATTATTATTTTTAAGCGAGGTGAGTCATATATTTTAGAAGGGCGCAATAGTTCTGCCAAAGAATAATTATCTCATTGATTTGCCGTTGCAAAGGTATCGTTATATGTATGTTGGATAAAAGAATGAAAATCGCACAATTTAAATTACATGATCGTATTTATCTTAGTAATGGACCAAGCAAAGATGATTTTTGGATTTTGGCTGGATTTCTTACTGATGATGTTGGAGGGGGGAATGGAGCAGAGACGTTTAAGGATTTTATAAATGATCCTAATGATATAGAAACAGGAAGTAATTATACCATGATGGAAAAGGATGGAGATGATATTCTTATTGCTTGCCAATTTGATAGAGGTTTTGAGCCACATATAAAAATGTCCCAAAAAGAATTACTTTCAATTCTTGATCAGTGGCAAGCTCTTATGGAATTGCGACCAAAAGAAATTATTATTTTTAAGCGAGGTGAGTCATATATTTTAGAAGGTCGTAATGCTTCTGCCAAAGAATAGTAATGCATAGAAAGCCACAAGAGCTTTTTTTAGTTAACATTGAAACGTTTCTTAGATCGAACTTGCGTTATTTTATAAATGACATGCAGGGTTTAATGAAGTTTAATTGGTTTTTTAGTTGTATACTGTTTTTTTGTACTGCGTATGTTGCGTCTGTTTGTACAGTATCGCAAGATGCACAATACGTCTTGATGATCCCATTGTATAATGAGCCAAATCCTGCACGAATTGCAGAGTATATATTTTGTTTTGCACGGAACATGCAGCACCACAGAATTGAAAAAATTCATGTGATATACGACACGAGTTGTGATGATGGAAGTAATGCATTGTTGCGGTACCTACAGAATCAAAACTGCATCATTACGTATACCGTTGGGCGCCCTACGTATACATTTTGTTTTGATGTAGTGAACGAACTGTATCCTAATAAAAAGATTATACTCGCTAATGCGGATATATTTTTTAATAAGACGCTTGAACTTCTTGATGAGTATGATCTTACCAATCAATTCTTAGCTCTTACGCGGTGGGATGTCTGCGCAGATAAAACAATACGCATTTTTAAGCAATATGATCATCGAGGGCGATTTTCTCCTGGTGATTCTGCAAGTTCACAAGATGTGTGGATTTTTAAAACTCCGCTTAGAAAATTTCAGGATGCAGCTATACAGATGGGTACCATGACGTGCGATAGTTTGATTGCATATCAAGCGTACGCTGCAGGACTTATTGTACGCAATCCATGTCTTTCTATGCAATGTTGTCATTTGCATATATCAGAGAAAAAACAGTATGATCCAGCTACACGAGTAACAAATAAGCCGATAAGGATAGTACCATGGGAAACGTTGTATTAAAAAGTAAAAAACTACACTATTTTTGTAGTCTATTTTTTTTCTGCACTACATTATTGTGCGCAAGTGTTCCTAAGATCTCCATTATCACCTCAGTCTATAAAGGAGATCAGTATATTGCCGGTTTTATGGAGGATATCGTCTCCCAAACCATATTTGATCAATGTGAGTTAATTATGATTGATGCGAATTCTCCCGACAACGAATGTCAGATCATCAAGAAGTATATGGAGCAGTATTCCAATATTATATATCTGCGGTTTGATCACGATCCCGGTTTGTATGCGGTGTGGAATATGGCAATTGCTATGGCGGGTGGAGCATATATTACCAACGCGAATTTGGATGATCGCTTAAAATTTGATTGCTATGAAAAGCATGCGCAGACTTTAGATATGCATACTGATGTTGATTTGGTGTATTCAGACTTTTATGTCACGTATTATCCGAATGAAACATTTATCTGTAATCGGTATAGTCACGTGCGCACTATGGCAGAATTTTCTCCTGAAAATATGGTGCAGCCGCTGCCAAACAATCATCCGATGTGGCGAAAATCGTTGCATGATCGCTGTGGCTATTTTGATACAACGTACCGTTATGTTGCTGATTATGAATTTTGGTTACGAGCGGTGGGGCTAGGGGCTATTTTTATGAAAGCTCCCGGGATCTATGGATTGTATTATTTTAACCCACAGGGGGTATCCACAAATAGTGCTAATGGGCGTGCGATTCGAGCGGAAGAAGCACGGATTTATGTTCGATATAGTTACTTATTTAAATAAATTTAGACATCTTCATTTTTGTGCCTGAGCTCGTGGGGCATTTGTGCAAATAAAAGCAGTGCTTATACTATTTATATAGATGGATAAAGGTCTTTAATATAATAATTAGGAGGTTATACTATGGTTTTGAATTTTAAAAAAATGGCATTTCTAGCGTTAACGATTATTACTACGCAGATTAGTATTGCTGAGTGTTATTCGGCAAAAACGAAAATATCAGATTTGGTTGATATGTTTATGGCTGAAGGTGAAGCTCAGGAATTATGTAAGTGTCTTAGAGCTTTAAATATTGTAAAAGACCGTTTACAAAAAGAAAACCAATCAATAGAAGATCAGATTGCAACGGTGCAGATGAATTTACGAGAAGCTGTTGAAAAATATCAATCTGCGTCAGATAAGGCTTTTTCTTCGGATATAGCTGAGCCATTTGGATTTGATCCAGCTCAACCAGTTGGAGAGCTTTATGATGCTGATCCTATTCAAGCTGCAGTTGTTCTATTGGGCAACATGGAAGAAGATGCTCAGGATCAATATAGCGAACCGGTAACGGGAGCAGTTGTTATGTTGGGTAACGATTAAAAATAATTGTATTTAATGATAGAGGGCGTGGTGTTAATTCATCACGTCTTTTTTTATGAGCGTTCGAAGCTTTGATCGACCGGTTGGTTAGAGGCATTTTATGGCAAGAGCCATTTTTGTGCCTAGCCAGATAGGCCTTTTGCGTAAAAAATAGGCTGCTTTATACTATTTGTATGGATAAATATGGATTTTAAAAAGGTATTTAGGAGGATTTATCATGAATATCACTATGAAAAATATACTAATTTCTTTGTTACTAGTTATCACGCCACTAGCATTTATTGTAGGCCCATTGCAATTTGGTACTACGCGATGTGCCGATCAGGTAGCAGAAGCTGATTTATTAGCCCAGCAGCAAGAAATGGAAAATGCATTAAATGAGTGGGTATCTTCCCTGGAAGATGATGTGAAGGCCTTATTTTATGAAGCCGTGCAAGCCCAAGAGACTTTCCTTGTGTTGCAAGTGGAAGCAGCAGAAATGGAAGAAAAGGGCGTAAAGCCATCACAGGAATTGCTTGAAAAAATTCAAAAAGCAGGGACGTCTGCAGAGTCGGCGTTACGAGATTTTGAGGATGCATGTAATAAAATGGCGAATCCAAAAGAGAAAATATAAAAAGTTTAATGAAATATTCAGGAGGTTATTATGAATAAGATTGTTAAAAATATACTCGTTTCAATGGTGTTGATTACTGTTCCGTTGCAATTTAGCGTTACTCAATGTGAAGAAGAGCAAATAAATAATGTCCAAGATGTTGAAATGACAGTGGCTACTCAGGCAGCCGAGCAACCATTATCGGCTGAAGACGCCGCACACATCGCACGCACTTTAAGAATGTTAGATGAGCTAGAAGGTATTCGGGAGGCGGTAACTCCATGTGTGGAGTCTATCGTAAAGACGCTTGAAGTCTTAGATAAAGCAAAGAAGGAAGAATCAAAAGGCTTTTTTGAGCGTTATTTTTCTTTCTTGAGACGCTAGAAGCACAAAAGAGTAAAAAGATTTATTATCATTTTTAGGAGGTTTATTATGAATAAGATTGTTAAAAATATATTAGTTTCATTGTTGTTGAGTGTTGCTCCTTTGCAATCGGGGGTCTGTGCTGCGCAAACAAGCGCCGTTGGACATGAAGCAGAGTATCAAAGAGCATTAGAGCAGATGAAAAAAGCATACGCTCGCGTGGATGAGCTCTATGACGCACAGAAAGAGTCGCAGCAGAAACAAAAGAATGCAATGCTTGAGCTTCGCAAGGGGATGGTTATTGCAGAATTGGCGAATGTAATATATAGAAAAGCAGTGGATCGCTTAACAAAAACTGTATATGGTCCGGATGAAATGGCACCAGTAGATCAAGAACTTGATAGAGCATATGAGCAAGCGGTTAAGGTTCATGCACGTATAGGGCGTTTGTATGAACAGGCGCAAAATTTACAAGAAGAACAAAACCTTTTATTGCAATACATCAAACAAGCTGAAGTGATGGTGGAATTGACCACTAAGATATTTGATCGCGCAGCTGTTGGTATTGCAGATTTAATAAAACAGTAAGATAAGAAATTAATTTCAGGAGGTTTATTATGAATATGTTTTTAAAAAGTGCATTGTTATCATTGATAGTAATGCAAGCAGGGGTTGTTGTAGCCTATCAACCGGTAGTCGAAGATGCAGAATATAAAAGAACTGCAGACCAAATGAAGAAAGCGAAGGCTAAAGTAGAAGAACTGTATAATACATGTGATGACCTGACGCAAAAAAAATATCAGCTACAGTTAGAAGTTGACGAAGCTGTAACTATTGATAATGATGCTCTTAAGGAATATAAACGTGTGTTGACGGCGTCTGAGTTTAATATAGATGAGCTTGAAAACGCATCGACAAAATTTAATATAGCCAGAGATCACTTGTGGGATTTAGTCGGCAAAAGAACCGTATTAAATCGAGAATTGCGTAGCTTGCACTTAGAAATTAAACATGCCGAAGTTATGGCAGAATTGACGACTAAATTTTTTGATCGCGAAGTGGTGAGAATTGAATCTGCGCAAGAGCCAGAAACAGCAGTACATCAGCCAGTAGTAGAAGATGCAGAATATAAGAGAACATTCGAGCAGATGAAGAACGGGAATGTCAAGGTACAGGACTTGCTTGTCGAGTTAGCGGTTGTAGAGCAAGAGTTGTCTGAAGCTGAATTGAAGTTTGATGTAGAATATGGACCTTCGCAAGCATCTGGTGGTGAATGGATGTGTCAGTCTGCCTTCGAATTATTGAGGAAAATATCTGAATTGAGGTTCACCCAAGAAGCTTTATCGGCAGCGCTTCAGCATGCGGAATTAATGGCAGAATTAACCACTAAGATATTTGATCGAGAGGTTCTTAGAATTGAATCTGCAGCAAACTAACATCCTTTAAAAAGTTGTGAAATAGAGAAAGACGTGGCGTAAAACCCACGTCTTTTTTTGCGTTTAAATGATGATATAAAAATCTCATAGACGGATTATTGCGGAGCATATAGTATATGCCGGTGGTATGAGAGAGAGTGCATTATGGTATATGATATGCAGTAAAGGAAGTGAGGCATGAAGCAGGTAATAAAAATATTGTTAGCGATCTTATTATGGGGGTATGCACCTCATATTTTTTGCTCCTTTGCATACAATCATAAAGCAGATCTTATTGTTTTTTCATATGATCGACCTTTGCAGTTATATGCGCTTCTTGAATCGATTGAGCAGTATGTAACAGGAGTTGATCAGATAGTAGTGATTTTACGTAGCAGTGGTGCTCAGTATAAAAGTGCCTATTCGGTTCTTTATGAAGAATTTCCTGCGGTGAAATTTGTGGTGCAAGATCATAAAAATGCGGAAAAAGAGTTTAAGTCGTTACTTTTGACTGCATTTTGTAATACACAAAGTTCACATGTGATTTTTGCAGTTGATGATATTATTGTGACTGATCGTATCGATATTTCGGATTGCATTGAAGCGCTTGAGCAATCGCAAGCATATGCATTTTATTTACGCATGGGTAAAAACATTACTTACAATTACAATAAGAATCGTCTGCTGAAGGTGCCATTATTTTCTGAAGTTGGAGCAGGTATATATAGGTGGAAGCTTGTGGTAAGTCGTTGTGACGCATGGAATTATCCAAACACCGTTGACTTTGCCTTATATAGGAAAAGAACCATTTTGCGCGATTTGCAAAAAATGTCATATGAGAACCCCAATAAATTTGAGAGTTATTGGTATCAAAATGCATCTTCTTTAAAACAGGTGTATGGCTTGTGTTATGAACATTCAAAAATAGTGAATATACCTTTGAATCAAGTTCAAACAGTGTTTGCCAATAATAAGCATATGGAGAATTTTTCTACAGGGATGTTGCTTGATCTTTTTAACCAAGGATTAAAGATAGACATTGCAGCGTTATTTCAATATAAGAATACGTCAGTTCATATGGACTATGAACCAACATTTATTCAGCGAAAAAGGAAGGGGCTATCATGATGATATATAAAATAGCACAACATCTATTCTTATTACTTTCTGTTTTGGTGATAATGCCTTTATATGGTACTTCTGATATTCCAGAGAAAAAGATAGTAGTGATAATCACATCATATAATAATGCTTTGTATTACGAAAAAAATCTGAATTCTGTAGTGCATCAAAATTATAGTAATTATCAGATAATTTATATAGATGATTGTTCTCTTGATGGTACGGGAGATCTTGTGCGCGCATATGTTGAGCAGCATGGATTACAAGATAAGATTACAGTAATATCTAATCCATATAATCGTAAAGCGCTCTATAACATGTACCGAGCGGTACATATGTGTGATGATCAGGCAATAATAGTAAAATTTGATGGCGATGATTATATGGCAGATGCATTTGTTCTTTCTACCATTAATGAGCGGTACTACTATAATGATATTTGGTTTACCTATGGCCAGTATCAAGATGTTTCAAGTAATGAAAAAAAAATCGGTAAAGCAAAACCAACTCCGCAGGCGTGGGTTGATCGACGAGAGTATAGATCTCAGTGGATATGGAGCGGCATACGTTCTTTTTATGCATGGATTTATAAATGTATCAAACTAGAAGATTTATTACTGGAATCAGAACCCTATTTAGGGAAATTTTTGCCTACATCAGAAGACGCGGCTTGCGTGTATCCTATTCTTGAGATGGCGGGTAAAAGATTTAGCTTTATCGAAAAAGTTCTTTTAGATAGAAATATTGACACACCTTTGAATGATTTCAAAATTCACAAGCCTTTGCAGGTTTTATGTGGCAAATTCCTCAGGAATCTTGAAAAATATTCACTCTTACATGAACCAAATCTTGGTAAAATGGAGCCATATCAAAACGCACAAGCGGATGTGATAATTATCGCAGATCATGATAGTTCCGATGAGCAGGTGCAACAAACATTGGATAGTTTTGGCACTCATCTTGCGCACGTGGGTACTATATATATTTTAGATCACAACTCTGTTTGTGTAACTAATCGTGTTGATTCTCCTACTGAGTATATTCCCTGTAGCTCTAAAAATTTTGTAAAGCAATTGCGGCAGTGCACACCATATATGACAGAGCATGTTATTATAGCGCGAGCGGGCGCTTTATTGGAGCGGTCGTTTGACTGCGCACAGATAATTAAGGAATTAGAACAAACGTATGCGCATATGTTTTGTTTATCTGATCATATTAGGAATCATTTTGCATATCAGGATCCACGTTTGATTGCGGTACCGTGTGAACATCTGTGGGACAGTGTGTATGCATGTAAAGCAGGAATGATAAAAGGGTTTAAAGAGAAGCCAATTGTCGCGTTACTGCGGGCAAAAGACCTGCTTGATATGAGTGATGATTGTGTATTACATTGCGTATATGTGCCTGACCTGCCAGCGCGGCGTGTAATACTATTTGACGGAAGAGCGTAGCAGGTATTTTTTGTATACGATGTTATTGGCAGCTGTGGTACAACAAAGTTTAAAATTTTGATAATTGGTTTTATTTTTGTGATACTGGTTATCCTTATTTTTTTACAACTGTATCGCTTAAAGCAGGATTCTTAGAGCATATGTTATTCCACCGCAATCCACTTTTTTCTATTTATTTTGGTAATGCCGCAGATGAGTTATATCAGCAAGAGTATTTACAGATTGTCGGGTATGATGCGCATGAGCTCATTCAGCATCCATCGTTTGCTCATATGAGCAAGATGATGGGCTTGACCTCGTTGCTGTTTTTAAAACAAGTACATGGGACGCAAGGCCTAGTGATTACTGAAGAAAATTGTAACAGTTTTGTTCCCTTCTCTCTTGATGGAGATTATTTATTAACAGATCAATCGGATGTTGGCATAGGTGTGATGACTGCAGACTGTCTGCCGATTGTTTTTTATGATATGCGGCATCATGCGGTCGCTATTGTTCATGCAGGGTGGCGCGGGTCGGTTGCAGGTATTGCGACAAAAGCATTGTGTCAGATGCAAGAGCAGTATGATACTGATGTGCAACAAATACGTATTTTTTTTGGCCCAAGTGCAAAAGCATGCTGTTATGAAGTGACACAAGATTTTTTAGAACAGTTTAGTGAATTCTCATTTGCAGGCTCTTTATTTATGCATCGTGCAGGGAAAATTTTTTTTGATTTATCAGAATATAATAAGCAATTGCTACAAGAGTATGGAGTTGCACCACATATGATTCAATTGGGGTATAATATATGCACGATGTGTGCAACTGATTTTTTTTCCCATAGAATACAAGCGCAACAGGGTGCGCAGCGTGCTGGTCGTCAAATGACAGTAGTCAGTTTAAAATAGTATAATTGTAGCCAAATTGCTTTTATGATACAGTGTTCTTATTCATTTTTGATGAATATAATAATTACTTTATTTACTTTTTTTATCAGATAACCGTAGATTAGATCAAACAGAATCTAATTTTTTTGGAGATACAATGATTGCAGGTTTATTAGCTCGGATTTTAGGTACCAATAATGCACGGCAATTAAAGCGGTTGGATCCAATTGTTTCGTTGATTAATGCCTTTGAACCTTCTATTCAACAGCTTACTGATGAACAATTGGCGAATAAAACAAATGAGTTTCGTCAACAGCTCAGCAATGGTAAGAAGCTTGATGATATTTTGCCTGAGGCGTACGCAGTCGTCAGAGAAACAGCAAAACGAACATTAGGACAACGTCATTTTGATGTGCAGTTACTGGGAGGTATTGTTCTCCATCAAGGTAAGATATCAGAAATGAAAACAGGGGAAGGAAAGACCTTAACCTCAACATTATCCCTCTATTTGAATGCGCTTGAAGGTAAAGGGGTGCATTTAGTAACTACCAATGATTATTTAGCAAGTCGTGACTCACAATGGATGGGAGTTATTTTTAAGGCACTTGGATTGACTGTTGGTTGCTTGCAAAATTCGATGAGCGATAAAGAACGAAAAGAAGTGTATCAATCGGATATTTTATACGCAACGAACAATGAGCTAGGGTTTGATTATTTGCGTGACAATATGAAGTTCCGCCTGGAAGATTATGTACAACGCGAAGCAAACTATGCAATCGTCGATGAAATTGACTCTATCTTGATTGATGAGGCCCGAACACCACTTATTATCTCTGGTGCAACTGATAAAAGCAGTCGATTATATCTTGACGCAGACCGTGTAATGAGACGTTTAAAGCAGGATACAGATTTTGAAGTAGATGAAAAAGCGCGTTCTGTGCAGCTTACTGAGGCTGGTAACGATGCGGTAGAAGCGGCATTTCATATTGATAATTTGTATGCAATTGAGCACGTAACATTATTGCATCATTGCATGCAAGCGCTTAAGGCACACGCATTATTTAAACGTGATGTAGATTATGTGGTTAAAGATGATGAAGTTTTAATTGTAGATGAGTTTACGGGTCGTATTTTATCCGGCCGTCGGTATAGCGATGGGCTCCATCAAGCGTTGGAAGCAAAAGAAGGTGTTGATATTGAACGTGAAAGTCAGACTCTTGCAAGCATAACATTGCAGAACTATTTTAGATTATATAAAAAACTTGCTGGTATGACCGGTACAGCGATGACTGAAGCCGAGGAATTTTATAAGATTTATAAATTGAATGTAATTGCGGTTCCAACAAATAGACCGCTTATTCGGCAAGATAAACAGGATTTTATATTTTTAACCAGAAATGCAAAATATAAAGCAATTGCAGAAGATATTGTGGAACGGCATAAAAAAGGTCAGCCAGTTTTAATTGGTACCATTGCCATTGAAACGTCAGAACTTTTGAGCATGGTATTGCGTGCTCATAATGTTCCGCACGAAGTACTTAACGCAAAGCAGCATCAAAGAGAAGCGGAAATTGTTGAATTTGCAGGAAGACCAGGTCAAGTAACTATTGCTACCAATATGGCGGGGCGTGGTACTGACATTAAATTAACGCCAGAATCAGTACAAGCAGGTGGTCTTTACATTTTAGGTACTGAGCGGCATGAAAGTCGACGAATTGACAATCAGTTGCGTGGACGATCAGGACGTCAAGGCGATCCAGGAGAATCTCGTTTTTATATATCTTTAGAAGATGACCTTATCCGTATTTTTGGTGGTGAGAACCTCAAGAAGAAGATGGAATGGGCAGGGATGAAAGAAGATGAGGTTATTGAATCAAAAACAGTATCTCGTGTGATTGAAAATGCCCAAGAAAAAGTTGAAAAGCATAATTTTGAAATTCGCAGACATTTACTTGAGTATGATGATGTGCTTAATCAGCAACGTACCGTGATTTACGAATATCGACGTGAAGTGCTTGAAGGGCAAGAAGGTGTATATGAGTTGATCAGAGATTTATTGATCAAGGTAGTGCAAGATGTGATTTCATTCAATTGTCCTAATCGTACATTAACGCCTGAATCTATCGTTGCAATTTATGAAACGTTGCATAAAGTAACGGGACTATCACCGAATGACTTTTTGGGCAAAGGGTTTAGTAAAAACAGTAGCGATGAATTAGAAAAAGATTTGATTAATTACTTGCTTGAACAGTATAGCTTATTTAGAAATCAGCAGCAGTCAGAAGTGATTCAAAGTGCAGAGAAATGGTTGCTTTTAGAAACCATTGATCAGGCATGGAAGCAGCATATGCTTAATTTGGATCATTTAAAAGAAGGTATCAATCTGCGTAGTTGGGGACAAAAAAATCCGCTGATTGAGTATAAAAAAGAAGCGTTTGCGATGTTCCAAGATACCATGCGCCAAATTGGTGGTGATGTGGTGCACCATATTTTCCATCTTAATGTTGAGCGATTTGATCAACATAAGTTAGAACAGCGTCGTGAGCAGGAGCTAGAAGAGTTAAGGATTACTTCTGGCGAAGGTTTAGGTGAATCGCATGAATCTGTACAAGCGCATTCTGACAAAGTAGGCCGTAATGATCCATGTCCGTGTGGCTCGGGTCAAAAATATAAAAAATGTTGCGGTAAGTAATCTATAGAGAAAAAATGTATAACGACGGGAGTGTCCGAGAAATAATCTCAGGTACTCCCTTTTTGGTTGATGTTGTTTTGCGAATGTGAAATTTGTAATGCTACAGATTGTTAGTTGGATTAAAAAATAAAAATTATATATATGCACGGGGAAAAAGAGAATGAAAGTGGCGATTGTTGTTCCAGCCTATAATGAAGAAAAGCGAATTGGCAGAATGCTTGACCATTATGTGGAGTATTTTACTGGTCTGCATATTGCTAAGATTGTAGATTTTGAATTTATTGTAGTGCTTAATGGATGTGTTGATAATACGCATGGAGTGGTAGAAGCGGTACAAAAACGATGCGATAAAGTGCGAATGATTACATCAGAATCTGCAGGAAAGGGACATGCCATTGCTACTGGATTTGCGGATGCATTATTGAGAGATAATGATTTGATTGGTTTTGTGGATGCAGATATGGCTACCAGGCCCGAATACTTCTACGCGTTGATTCGAGAAATATATGATTGTGATGGTGTGATTGCAAGTAGGCATATGCCGGAATCAGTAGTAACGCCTGCTCGTCCGTGGATAAAAAGATGGGGTAAAAGAATATTCTATGATGGACTTGCGTATTTGTTGTTTGGACTAGCGTATTATGATATGCAATGTGGCGCAAAGTTATTTAAACGACATGTTATTACAACGGTGGTGCCACATTTGACGGTCAAGCAATGGGCTTTTGATGTGGAGTTGTTGTATCTGTGTAAAAAGAACGGATTTCTTATTAAGGAAATTCCAACGGTATGGCATGATCAAGCTGATAGTAAATTGACCAACATTTTTTGCGCAGGATTTCCGATGCTTGCATCCTTATTTCGTGTAAAATTTCGGCATTTATTTTCGTAATATTCTTTGGAGGGAGTATGAAACTGGTTGTACTGAGTATAGTATTGGTTTGTTTGTACTTGCCGGTTATGGCAAGTGATGATGAGGTCAAGCAAGCGGAGACTGATGGCATATTATACATTATGAAGAATCCACTTTGTTATCGTATTCAAGAGTGCGATAAACAATTTGATATCTGCGAAATATGCGCAACGGTTGGTTATAGAAAAGCGATTCCAATGGTACTAAATGGATCATCTGGCGAGGCTAAAGAATATTACGGAATGCCCCAAGAATTTGGGCTAGTTTCCTTTAAAGATGTTTTATCTTGGGAGGAAGATGAAGTTGTTCCGCTAAGAGTAGGAGACGAGGAACTAAAGCTCTTGTTTACCAATAAAGGATATACTAGAACATCTTCTACTGCGCTAATTAAACGATTGAGAGATGATTTTTTGAAGCAGCCATCTTGTTTGCAAGAAGATGAGCTACGTTTGCGTGCGTCAACTGTTATTGTAAAGGGTAAAAAACAGCAAATGACACATGGGGTATCGAGTCACAAATTGAGAGTTGCGCTTGAAAAAGGGCAGTCTATTGAACCCATAAGGTTGTTCAAAGAAAGTAAATGAAAAAAGGTTGTTTTTTCTATGTTTTCATAATTAGCATTGATTTTTAGGGGGAATCTTTATGTGCAGAATTGAAGTTTATATAGCGTTAGCAATATGTATATTTCCATCAATCATGGTAAGTGCAAGTGATGTTGCAGGCTACGAGCAAGATCAGCAGCAGATAGTTGATATCGCGCACGGTGCGCTATTTGTTATGGAGAGCCCATTGGTGTATCGCATTCGGGGTGATCAATTCGAGGTCGGTGCGCGTATTGGTGTCCAATATATGAATGAAGAAATTAATAGCAATTCTAAGCTACCATACAAATTAAATCCGTGTATTACCCAATCATATGGAACTATTCCTCTTGACGAGATTAAATATAGAAAAGAGGGAGAAATAGTTTTGTTGAAAGTAGACGAGAGGTTGATGCGGTTGAAATGTTCTAATAAGAGTTATTTACCAAACGAGGATTTTGCCCGCACCATTAGACGGTTAACAAAAGCATTTATCCAACGGCCTTTTTGTATTAAGAAAGACATGGAGCGCTTGCTTAATGCACAGGTTATAGTTAAAGACAAAAAAGGGAACATTGCGCATGGCCCAGCCAGCCAGAATTTGATCGCTTGGTTGAAAAGTAATAGATAGTAGTTTGATTGTTTTTTACGCGTCCATTACAATTAGAATGTTTTTTCAGCGTTGTGAATGTAAAAATAATTATGGGAATGGCAAAATGAGATTGTATGTATTTTTGGTAGGATTTTTTTTGAGTGGTGGATTACATGCCGCTCGTGCAAATGAAGATGATGATAGAAGACCAGCTCAAGTGTATGAGCGTTTGTATAAGCGAGCTTTTAATCTAGTGCACGAACTGTGCCTACCGGCACCGTATGCTTTCTTACCTTTTACGTTTCCGTTTTATAGTAAAGGGATAAAGCTGCAATATGGGGGGAAGGATCTGCTAAAGCGGGATTTAGTAGTAAAAAAAGATCCAGTGCAGTTTCTTAGAGATCTGATAGCATATCTCAAAACGCGCCGCGTAGGTTCAGAAGATATTGCTCAGAAGCAGTGGTCTCTAGGATTCCTGTATGCTGCCTCACAAGATTTTTATAAGCAAAATCTTGAGGTAAAACCAGGGGAATACAATACTTCTTATATAATTGAGATTCTTGAAAAGATGACTGATACCTCTAATAATCCTGGAGACTTTACCCTTCATGCAGTAATATCTGAGAAAGCTGATGATTGTGGAGAACAGAGCGCTGCAGCTCAATCGGCAGAAGCAAGACAGGAGCGGCAAGAAGATAGAAAAGAATCAGAAGCAGAGCTGAGTGACTCTGATTCTGATAATAATGGGGGCGCAAGAGATCTGGGTCCTATTGCACGTCTTGCAATAGAATTGAATGCTCGTCACCTAGCAGCATGCGCCGCAGTACTGGCGGCTGAATCGGCAGTCCAAGAGCCCAGGTCTTTTATGCAATTGAATCATGATGAAGCTCATCATGGGAAGGAAGCGGCGGTAGATAATAATGGGGACGAGTCAGATCCTACGTTGAGCCTTAAGGATCATTGTACAAGTTGGGGATATGCAGCGCGAGCAAACATCACACGTCTTGCAATTCCTTCAGCCATAGCATACCTGAGTAAGCAGGTTGATAATCGTGTGTTGCGTCGTACAGGATATTTTTTTGCGAGTATAAGTGGTTTGTTCGCTGCGCGAAGAATACATGAGAACTATAAAGAAAAAATAGAAAATTTGTTACGTTTGGCAAGAGAAGCGCGACCTTTGAATCATGCGCAACAGGAGTCTTTGTTGGCCTTGTCAGTGGGGGGTGATAGACGAGGGGCAGCGTATCAACGGGGATTGCAGAGATTATCACCGCGTAGAAATTAATTGAGAGACAATGTTTAATAATCTCAGCAAAATTTTTATAAAAAATTAGGATATACATGAAAATAGCACATCAAATTTTTCTTCTTATGGTAGTTGTAAGTGTTGTCACGCAGTTACCGGCAGCGAGTGCGCAATTGGTAGCGTTTGGAGCTCGAAATAACCCTTCAGTGCAATTTATCAATCAACAACCATCAGTTTCCCGTGTTGGCACCATTGAGTGCAAGACAACACGTTGCCAGGTGCTAAAGATAAAACCTGATGAGAGCACAAAGCGATTAAAAAATAATAGCGTGATGAACTTAACGTGGACTGATCGAGTGAAGATTTGCAAGCGCGCATTGTACTTGCCTTTGGACAAGCAGCCAATAATGGCAGCCTTAATAGCCTCTGCGTGTGCGCCAATTACTGTAGTTGCAGACCGATTTGAATCACCATATATAGGGTTGGCTGCAAAAATAGGGGCGATAGAAAGTAATTTTTTAATGATTTATTGGATCGCTTACAATTATGTTGATCAACGGTGTGCGTACTTAGCAGAAAAGGACTATTTTTGACGGATCAATTTTTATATCCCTTACATATATACAGCGATCCAAAAGGAAGTTTGCCCATATACGCTTCCAGAAATTCTAACCGTTTAAGTTTGTTTGGAAAAAATCCGTAAAATTGTAACGAAACTGCTGCATACTCGGTGTGCAGCAGTTTTTTTGTATACCAAGGCCAGAGCATGGAGGCATCTTTTTCCATAGGATTTTGCATAAAACGATAAGCGGTCATTAGATTTAAAGGATTCAGCTCTAGCATCACAAAAGTTCCGTTCGGTTTTAATATGCGATATATCTCTGCGCAGTATGATTCATGTTGATTTTTTGGAAGATGATGAAAAATATCTGCTGCATATATCAAGTCAAAGCTGCTATCAGCAAATGGAATTTTTGGTGCATCAGAATGTATGAACGTGATATTTTCATATGCCATTTGTGCAACCTCAATATGCTCTAGCGATGCATCAATGCCATAGATGGTTGCTTGTGGACAAAGTGCCTGCACAAACGAAGTCATGATGCCGTCGCCACAGCCAAAATCGAGTATTGTATGCGGTGTTGTCAGCAATTGCGGGAACCATTGCGTGAGTTTGATTGCTTTGTACTCAGCAAAGAAACTTTCTTGTGCGCCAGATAGTTCAATGTTTTTTCGCAAAAGTTTCTGGTAGCTTTGCCGTTGTTCTTTTACTGGCCGCATTTTTTTAGACTGTTTCCAGTGATGATGCTATAAATCGAGCAGCCGTGTATGGCGCTGTTTCTGTATAAATAGGATATGCAGCGCAAAGATGCGCAGCTTTTTGTCTTACTGCTTTCAGCACTGCATCAGTAGCATGATGTTTAATGCATTCATGGATAAGATGTGCAATCTCAATTGCTTGCGCTTCTTGCATGCCTCGTGTGGTGATCGCAGGGGTTCCTATTCGAATACCACTGGTAATCCATGGTTTTTGTGGATCAAAGGGGATCCCGCTCTTGCTTACCGTAATTCCTGCTTTTGCCAGCGCCTGTTCTGCCTGGAGACCGGTAAGCCCGGCTGAACGTAGATCAAGAACAAAAAGATGATTGTCAGTGCCACCGGTAACAATGGTATAACCAAGATTAATAAATTCTGTTGCCATTGCGTGTGCGTTTTTAAGGATCTGTTTTTGGTAATTTTTAAATTCTGGTTGCAGCGCTTCATAAAATGCAACTGCTTTTGCAGCGATAACGTGCATAAATGGGCCACCTTGCATGCCCGGCATAATTGATTTATCCACTTTTTCAGCGAGTTCTTTTTTGCAAAGGATTAGACCACCGCGTGGACCGCGTAAGGTTTTATGCGTTGTGCTGGTAACAATATCAGCATGGGGAAATGGATGGGGATGCAGTCCGGTTGCTACGAGTCCGGCAATGTGCGCTATATCAGCCATTAAATATGCGCCGACTGATTGTGCGATCTGGCCAAAGCGAGCAAAATCTATGGTGCGAGAGTACGCAGAAGCACCAGCAACGATTAGCTTTGGTTTGTGTTGTTCAGCAAGCAGTTGGATATCATCATAATTAAGAAGTCCAGTGATTGGATCTACCGTGTATTGAATTGCATTGAATATTTTTCCTGAAAAATTAACCTTGTGACCATGGGTAAGGTGTCCTCCTTCGGCCAAAGACATTCCCAAAATGGTGTCTCCTGGATTTAAAAGAGCAAAGTATGCAGCCATATTTGCCTGTGATCCTGCGTGTGGTTGAACGTTAGCATGTTCTGCGTTAAATAGTTTTTTGCATCGTTCTATCGCGAGAGTCTCTGCGGCGTCGACATATTGGCAGCCTGCGTAATACCGTTTCCCGGAATATCCTTCTGCATATTTATTAGTAAGTACTGATCCAGTCGCCTGCATTACAGCTTGAGATGTGTAGTTTTCAGAGGCAATTAGGTTAATTTCATGTTCAAGACGATCGGATTCATGAGCCATTATGGCAGCTATTTCTACATCAACAAACGTATCTTTACCAAATATTTGCATCGGATTCCCTTGTGAATAAGGAGGAGGAAACAGTACTCATGTAAGAATACGTTTTTTTTTATATTAGGCCAAGGGGGCATTACCATAGATTGAGTTGTGAGCGTATATGCGACACAAAAATAGGCTTGTTATGGAAAGCATGATGATATTTAAAATCTTCTAGCACCCATCCAATCATCTGCTTTCTGAGCCCCTGTTTGAGTAGTTCCTGTATCATGGCATCAGTTATAGGAGTGTCATCATTATAATTTTTCAGATATTCTGCAATTCTTCTTTTATCTCGAGCCGTTAAGGTAACGCAGCCTTTTTGATCATTGTTGCATGAAATAGTATAATCAACGGATTTCATTTTTTTAGGGCACGATGCTTGTTGTATGATTCTTTCTGCAGGAATTTGATACCCGAGCTTGTTGGCGTATGGATATTTTGAGTAGCAAATTTTATGATATCCGTGTATCAGGTTGGTATGCACAGCAATCGTTAATATTATTATTTGTAGGGCCTTCATATTTTCTCCTCATTGGGGGCGCGTGTTGATTTTTACTTAATAATAGTTTACTGATTGTAATAATTGTCGCGCAAGGATATTGCAAAAGAATCTTTTTTATCTGTATAATGATGGAGGAAATGTGTTAAAATTAGAGAGGTTTGATGAAAAGTGTAAAAATTGTATATGTCATTTTTGCAGCGCTTTTTTTTGGGGGTGTAAGAGCAGCATATGATTTTTTAGATGAATCCATCTATTACCGTGCCCATCATGGGATACAAAGTATGAAAAGCATGTATTAGTATCTGCATCCGAAATCTTATGGAAATTTACCCCGCATTGAGCAGTTTCAAAGAAGTGTTGAAGGTGCATGGCAGAGGTTTCAACTATTTAAAAAGCTGTCTGAATAGCAGACTTGTCTATCAGATATAAAAAGAATGGATGAGATGGTAGGAGAAGAATATAAGAGGCTGTATGGGGAATATATACACCAAAGGGCAAGGCGCTCGCGGTTATAGCGATTTTGCTTTATAGGGAAATAATATGAATATGAGAAAGTTTTTAGCCTTAGTTGGTGCATCGGTTGTTTTTTTCAATGTCCATGGGTCGCGCGTGAACCGTGTAGCTTCACAGGTATTTGAGCAATATGATCGTATGAGTCTTGATACGCAAGTGCTTCATGCTAAACTTCGTCCGGATGATCTTATAAGGCCAGAGCATATTATGCGTGCCTCAAGAGATCTTGAAGTGGCGTGGAGATTGGTGCGATCGGCGAAAACACATCAAGAACAGCTCAGACATTTATCGAATGTGCGAGGGTTTTATGAAATGGCGCTTACCGTGTATAACGCACAGAATGCGAGACGTGCGCGATTGTAAAAGCAGGTTATGGAAATTGCCGAATGCCTAGTTTTTGCCAATCCGCATTGAATTGTGTCATACCTTGAGTAGTTAATGGATGAGCCATCGCTGTTTTAATGATCCCACTTGGCACGGTTGCAATATCTGCTCCAGCTTGAACGCTATCATGAAGGTGCTGTATATGGCGGATGGAGGCGGCCAGTATTTTGGTTTCAAAGCCATAAAAATCGATCATATGTCGCAGTTGCTCAATAAGGGCGATACCATCGCTATCTATATCATCTAGGCGGCCAATGAACGGGGATATATAATAAACCCCAAGTTTGCACATCAGCAGCCCTTGTACGAGGGAGAAAACCAGAGTTATGTTAATTTTTATGTTTTCATTAACCAACTGTTTGATCACCGATAGATAATCAACGTGGCAGGGGATCTTAACTATCACGTTTTTTGCCAGTCCGGCTATTTTTTTTGCCTGTTCATATACAGCTTTTGGCTCCTGCTCAGTCACTTCTATGCTGACATCATGAGGGTGCATGATAGAGCATATTTCACGTAAATGTGCCGTTGGGTTAGTGGTCTCCTTGCTTAATAATGATGGATTGGTAGTGATGCCATCGATTAGTCCGGTGGGTTGCCATGTTTTTATATCTGATAGATTTGCGGTATCTAAAAAGAGGTTCATAGTGCTTCCTTATACAGTAAGTGGGTTGGTATTCTGATTTTTATCAGGTTTATGGGGCTAAAAGCAAGAGGGGATATATATTGGACTGTTTGCTTTTTTATATGCCATTTTTTATACTGTAAAAACGATATTCTGATTGATTTTCTTTGATAAAGAGGTAATTGTTGTGATTTCTACATCTGATTTCAAAAGAGGCTCTAAAATCCTTTTTCGTGACGAGCCATACATGGTACTTGATTTCCAGCATGTAAAGCCGGGAAAAGGTGGCGCGTTTGTACGTACGAAAATGAAAAATATGATCACCAGCCTAATCCGCGAAGAAACCTTCCGTTCTGGTGAAAAGTTTGATAATCCTAATCTTCAATATAGAACTATGCAGTATTTATATAACGAAGAAGGTCTGTATAACTTTATGGACCAAGAGGATTATGAACAGGTTGCATTCAATAAAGATCAGATTGAAGAAGTGCTCGATTATTTAAAAGAGCAATCTTTATACACAGTCTTATATTTTAAAGAAAGACCGATTGCCGTTACTCCGCCGATGTTTATGGAGTTGGAAGTAAAAGAGACGCCACCAGGAGTGCGTGGAGATACGGCTCAAGGAGCGGCTACTAAGCCTGCAACGATGGAAACTGGCTTGGTTGTACTCGTACCATTATTCGTTAATGAGGGCGATTTCCTCAAAATAGACACCCGAGAAGGTATCTATATAGAACGTATTAAAAAATAATAGCTGAATAAACGTTAGGTGGGTGTTTATATGAGTTGTTCTGTTGATACGACTGACGATATTGTCGGTACGCATGTATATGCAGAGTTATCACGTCGAGATATTCGATCGTTGATATTTCATTATTTGTATGCCATGGATTCATTGAGTTATGAAGATTCTTTGGAATCGATTGTTGATATGCTTAATCGTGGATTTGATTTAGATGTTCCATTAGATAGCGAAGTAGTTGTTATTACGCAAGCTATTATAGATCAACGAGATCAGCTTGATCAGCAGATGGTTCCGTTTTTGCATAATTGGCGTTTGGAACGTGTTGGTCTTGCTACAAAGCTGATTTTACGATTGGCGTTTTGGGAGTTAGATCAAAAAGACGTGGTGCATAATATTATTATTAACGAAGCGATTGAGCTTGCTAAATGTTTTGCAGAGAAAGACGCTTATAAGTTTATTAACGGTGTTCTCGATGAAGCGGTTAAGTCACGGGGTATTATTTTAACGGATGACACAGTTGCTGAATAAAAAATAGTACTTTAACGCGCGATTCATCTATTTATTTTTTCTTAAGAGGTTTCACTAAGAAAAGATAGACTGCTATCTTTTCTTAGTCACGGTTGAAAAGAAAAGATAGCTCCTCTACCTGTATTCCCCTTATTTGTAAGAATCATTTGCTTAGTCGCATGCTTTGTTGTAAAAAATAGATAGCAATGTGCCAAGATTTGATGTAAAAATAGATGATTCAAAAAAGTATAAATTTTAATTAGAAGAAGGGGTGCAGCATGATAAGAATGTTAATTTTTATTATGGGTTCTGTATTGATAAGCATTCCGTTGTTAGGAGCGGCACCAGATTCTTCTAGCATGCATATTATTATGATACCATCCACAGTAAATACAACGCGTATAACAGAAGCAGTAGCTCTGCGAGGGCTTGCTAATGGAAAACCATGGGCTGCATTTGTTTGGCCCAAAGCGGTAGGTATACCTCAGCCATCTCTTTCTGTTTTACAAAGACAAAGAACCTCTTCTTGTGGTGATTGTTTTAAAAGAGTATATCACCGCCTGAGATCAGGAGGCCAATCTCAGTAAAATAATCGGTGATAAAAAAATAAAAAAAGCGGAATGTAATTTCCGCTTTTTTGCTTCGTAGACTGTTTTTAATAAAAATATTATCAAGATCCTTGTGATGCTGTTTTCATTGCCTCAGCGCGCCTCAGTATAATTTCTTCTACCGCTTCCCGTAGCACAGGATCAGTAGCAAGGTGTTGCATGATAACATTCATGTTGACAGTTCCTGTAGTGGCTTCATTTTTTCGTGTTTTTTCTGCTACGATAGTTACTATTTCTGAACAGACATTACTGACACTTGCACCAATGATTTCCGGATGTTTTTCTCCATTAATGCAGGCATTGGTCACTGTACCGATTATGTTCGCGACTGAATGTAAAATAAGCTCGGTAGAGCGATCCATCCCTTTACGGGTTTTTGCGGTTAAATTTTGCTGTAGCTGTGTGAAGATTTCCTGGCTAGGGTTGGTGGATAGCTCTTCAAGGTTATCAATTTGGAGGCTAGTTTCTATGTATGCAGTAATTAATTTATTAAGTGCATTAGCTAATGTATGTTTCCGCAGATGAAAAGGGATGGATTCAACAATTGCTTCTATTATCTTGGCTAATTTTTGGATTATTTCATCAATGTTAGCATGTAGGGATTGCTGTTGTATAGCAGTGTCGATTTCTTCAGTTACGTCATATGGCATAGTCGTAGCGTTGATTCTTGTAGAGCTTATGATACAGAGTATGATGGCCACGCGTAGTGGGGTGATATTTTGCTTCATGAGTTCCTTTTTTTAAAAAATTTCACTCTTCTTTTTTTTGTTCTATTGGTTCTTCTGTACTGGATATTAAGACCCGTAGTACTTGTTTTTGAGTGGCTTGTTGTACATAGAAGTTGAACTGTTTATATTGAAACTGCTCACCTTTTTGAGGAAGTCGTTGTAACTGTTCAGTGATAAACCCACCGAGTGTGACTGCGTCTTCTGTGTCAAATATAATGCCAAGCATCTGTTCTAGATCTTCAAGTGGAGTGGTGCCGTCGACAATCCAACCACCTTTTTGCAAAGATGTTATTTTTTCCGTAGGCATTTCATTTTCATCAATGATTTCGCCAACAATTTCTTCAAGCACATCTTCAAGAGTTACTAGTCCGGTCATACTGCCATGTTCATTGATGACAATGGCGATATGCTTATGTTGTTGTTTAAATTCTTTTAGTAGCTGATTAATTTTTACGCTTTCAGGGATAAAGAGGATGGGGCGCATGATATCTTTAACAGGGGAGTTGATATTTTTAGCGGCAAGAGCAAATACATCTTTGAGATGGACCATGCCAATAATGTTATCGACTTTGTTTTCATAAACGGGAAAGCGAGTGAAACCATGTTTTAAAAATAGATCGACAACGTCTTTGCTCATTGATGATGCATTTACAGAAACAATTTTTACCGATGGAACAAATACTTCTCGTACTGGTGTGTGTCCAAGATCAAAAATATTTTGGAGCATCGTGGTTTTTTCTGTTTCCATGATTCCTTTATCTTTGATGTAGCCGATTAAAAATTGAATCTCTTTTTCAGAAGATACCCATTCACATCCTCCTTCAGTTTCATCCTTGCCGGTAATTTTTGTGATAAAAAAATCAGAGATTTTAAGAAGAATGGTAACGATAGGATATAAAAGGAGATAAATAAAGTTGATAATCCATATAGTTGATTTGAATAATCGTTCGCCGCTTCGCTTTGCAATGTTTTTAGGGATAATTTCACCAAATATAATAATGCAAATGGTTGCGACGCCAATGCCCAACGAAAATCCGACTCCATTGGAAAAATTTAAATGTGAAAATAGTACTTCGGTAATGTAGGTGGCAATGGCTGCTGTGGTAACGTCTGCTAAGGAGTTGGATATTACGATGGTGATGAGCACTCGATGGGGATTTTTTTCTAAGGTGTTAAATAATGCTTTATATTGTGGATACGCTTCGGCCATTTCTTTTAATTTGAATAGCCGAAGCGCAGTTATACTTGTTTCTAAGAACGAAAATAGTGCGCGCATGCACAGCGCGATAATCAGAAAAATAAACGGCGTTTGTAGCGTACTTAGCGGTATTGGTTCCATACTTTATATCCTACTCTCATTTTTTATAGATTACTCAATTGGATCATCTAAATCTTCCGATATTTCATCGATTTCTTTATCGAAGAATGTCTTAAGCTTCTTGCTACGGGATGGATGACGGAGTTTGCGCAGCGCCTTAACTTCAATTTGTCGAATACGTTCTCGTGTTACGGAGAAGTCTTTTCCAACTTCTTCAAGGGTATGCTCAGAGGCAACGTCGATTCCAAAACGCATTTTCAGAACTTTTTCTTCTCGTGGTGTTAACGTTTTAAGTACTTTACGCACTCGTTCTTTTAGGTCGTTGTTAGCAACCGTATCAGATGGAGAAAAATCATTTTCATTTTTGATAAAATCCTTTAGATACGCATCTTCACCATCGCCAACAGGCGTTTCAAGAGATATCGGCTCTTTAGAGATTTTAATGATGTTTTTGATTTTCTTTTCATCAAGATTTAGTTCTTTTGCTAACTCTGTATGGGATGGTTCCCTACCGTGCTCTTGTACAAAGGTGCGGCGTATTTTATTAATTTTATTAAGTGTTTCTACCATGTGCACCGGTACGCGAATAGTACGCGACTGGTCAGCGATAGCGCGAGTGATTGCCTGCTTAATCCACCAGGTTGCATATGTTGAGAATTTATAACCACGTTCAAACTCAAATTTTTCTACTGCTTTCATAAGCCCGATGTTACCTTCCTGGATCAGATCAAGAAAGTGTAGCCCGCGGTTAACGAATTTTTTTGCAATATTAACAACAAGGCGCAAGTTTGCTTTAGCAAGGTTGTCTTTTGCACGTTTATCATTTTGTTGAGCGGTTGCGAATTGATGATAAAGAACAGTGATCTCTGATTTTGGAAGTCCAACTTCAACTTCAAGTTTTTTGATTAACTTGTTGGCAGAGCGCATGTTTCTTTCATGCTCTTGTATTGCTTCTAACTCGGCTTCGTTTGGATTTTCGATTTTTTTAAGATCTTCTAAAACTTGAGTAGATTCTCGCGCAATCGTTTCTTTTTCTTGGATTTTATTCAGGTATTTTTCAATACGTTTTCCAAGCTTTCTGATTAATTTATTAGAAAGCTTTATGCTTTGAATCTTTTTACCAATTTCCTGTTTATTATCTTTGATTTCTCCAAGCATTGCATCGCGGTCCTGTTTGGTGACCAGTTGACCTCGATATTTTGCATAAATCTTTTCTTCATTTAAGATCAACGTTTTTATGGTGTTGATCATTTTTATGATGTTTTTCTTTTCTTCTTCGATTTTTGGAAGGTTTTCTTCGTCAAATTGAGAGAATTGAATGAGGTCTTTTAAAATCAAAGAATCTTTAGAAAGACGTTCTCCGATAGAGAGAAATTCTTTATGGATAAATGGAAATCGAGAAATGATTTCGATACAATCGCGCTTGCTTTTTGCGATCATATTAGAAATTACGGTTTCTGTTTCTTTATTAAGAAGTGGTATTTTGCCGATATCGCGTAGATAACACTTTACTGCATCACTAATGTGCGCCGCAGTGTCAGCCCGTGCAACTTTCTTTTTATCATCATCTTCGTCGCTCTCTTCTTCCTCATCTTCTTCTTCAAATTCATCTTCGAGATTCAGAGGGTTCTGTAATGCTTTCTCACCAAGGTCATCCTCATCATCTTCATGGATGTTTTTTTGCTCCATCTCTTCTTGAGTAATGAGTTCGATATGAGATCGTTCAATGCGAGAAAGGAGTTCACTCGTCTCTTTTTCAGACAGGTTTGTTCGATCACAGAATTCGATTACTTCTTCATATGCAAGAAAGCCATTCTGTTTTCCATGGTCAATGAGTTCGTTAATAAGCTCTTTTTTAAGATCTAAGTTGGTGGTAGTAGTTTTTTCGGTTACTACTGGTGCAGGCGTTTCGTTTTTATTTGTTTTTTTCATACAATGATCTTTAATTTTTAAATAAGATTCTTGTGAACTATTTTTCTCTTTAAGGCTAAAAAGTCTTGAATTATTTTTTCAATCTTTTCTTTATTTGCGTACTCTTCTTCCTGTGCAATTTTGATTTTCATATTTTGCACGATGAGCTTCCAATTCTTTTTTTGTAGTTTTGTAAGAAGCTGGTCGAATTCTTCAGGGGATGTCTCTTGTTCTTGATTCATGAGTAGCTTGCTAATGAATTGTTGCTCTTTGGGGTTTAACATATCAAAAAACTGAATAAAGTTGAGCGATGAGCATATTCTTTGTGCCTCTCTGAGCCGCGCTAATATTTTATTAAATGGGCTCGGCAAATATTCTAATAAATATACCGCATTATCATCATTCAAAAGCGTAATATCTCCCATTATAGCGAAAAACAGGGCTTTTTCTAGTCTTTGGTCCTGTGGTTGCTCTGATTCTTCAGGTTCAGCAGGAATATCGGGTAGCTTTCTGGGGGTACGTTGCGGGCTCGCCAGAGTAGAGTTTTTCAGGGATGAGACTGGAATTTTTAATATATCGGATGCCCGCTGGAAGAGTAGATCCTTGGTTAGGGGGTTGTCCAGCCGCTCAATGGTGGTGATAATCTTTTGGGCAAGTTGTAGTTTTTTGTGGAGCGTCTGATGCAAATAATCTTTACTTAAGATAGTAATGAAATATTCAAAAATATCTTTTGCGTGTTCAATCAAAGGGGTTAGCTGTTCTCCTTTTATTAGAAATGATGCTGGATCTTCTCCAGAAGGAAGACAAATTACTTTCAGTTCGATTTGTACTTGCCAGCACAGTTCGGTCAGGCGTAGCATTGCTTCTTGGCCTGCGCGATCTCCATCATACAGAATAAAAAGTTGTTGTGCGTGGCGTGCAAGGATAGTGAGATGTTCAAGAGTACAAGCGGTTCCCAGTGTGGCTACAGTGTTGTGATAGCCGTATTGTGCCATAACGATACAGTCGGTATACCCTTCGACTAAAAAGGCGGTTTCTGCTTTTTGAATTGCTTGTTTGGCGATATCAAGTCCAAAAAGGAGGGATCCTTTTGAGAAAAAATCAGTTTCGCGGGAATTATAATATTTGGCTCGTTGATCTTGTTCTTGATAAATGCGTCCACCAAAGCCACAATATCTACCTAAATGATCTTTTATAGGAAAGATAATCCGCTGTTCAAACGGGGAATATGCAACAGTTTTTCCTTGGCAGATAATATGTGCTTGCAGTAAATCATCATATAGTATCCCTTGTTTTTTCATAAACTCAGTAAACATTTTGATGGCTGCAAGTCCACCAGGAAAAAAGCCAATCGTAAAATGGGCAATGCTTTTTTGGTTAATATTACGATTGTGCAGGTAATTCAATATTGTGGGGTTTTTGGTGAGGTTTTCAGCACACCAGGAAGCAGTTAGTTCGCAAATCTTAAAGTATAAGTTCTTTTTCTCAAGTGAAACACCATCATCTTTTGCGATATTATCTGGAATGGTAAGTTGGTATCGGTCAATAAGATGTTGTGCTGCTTCCATGGGGGAGCAGTTTTCTATAGTAGCAGTAAAGGTAATCAGATCTCCGCCAGCATGACAGCCAAAGCAGTAAAAAATTTCTTTGTGTGGGCTTACGGTAAAGGACCCAGTTTTTTCTGAATGGAAGGGGCAGCTTCCTTTCCAGTATGAGCCTGCTTTTTTGAGTGTTGTGTATTCTTGTATGACGTTCAAGATCGATAGGTTACTTTTTATATAGCTAAACAGGTTCATGGTACTGGTACGGTTTGGTGGTAGCGTATGAAGCATATATAAAAAGTATAAATCCTAAGGCAAACAATCCAAGGGCGATCCATTGGTGTGTCGAAAGAACTAATAACGATGTATAGGGTAAAAACTCTTGGTCTCCGCGAAAGAAATCAACTAAGAACCGTTCCATCGTGGTACCCATTAGATATAATGCAGTAATTTGGCCAGGTTTTTTAAACTGATATTGTAATTTAAAATATATAATGAAAAACAATAGTAATGATATACAAGCACTGTAGAGTTGTGTCGGATGAATTCTTACAAATAATGGTGCAGATGATTCAAAGTCGCTATAGATAACCCCCCAAGGCATAGCGGTTTGGATACCGTGACAACATCCTGATAAAAAGCAGCCGATACGGACAAATGTATGAAGCAACGCAGCATGAATAGCAAGAAGATCAAAAAAAGGTATGCAGGGGATTGCATGCCACCGTAAATAGAGTGGCATGACCAGTAAAATGCCTACAAAAGCTCCCAGAGAAGAAACTCCTCCACTTGTTACATCAAAAATATCGGTGTAATGCTGCAAGGTACGCCAGTTTTGGAATATAAATAGTATGCGGCATCCAACAACGCCAACAATGATGCTGAGCAAAATTGCATCTAAAAAACTGTTTTTAGTGACAATTTTTGCACGCAATGGATGTTGTAATGTAAGGTATATCGTTGCAATAAGACCCAAAACAACAAATAAACCAAAACTGTGTATGGTAAAAGGACCATAGATATGAGCAATAGTGTGCAACAAGAATATTCCTTATTACGGTATAATTTCAACAAATGAAGTTAGTTGCGCTCTCTCATCATCCAGCATTACGCGGTTATCAACTTTCCAACCAAAAGTAGCGGTTACTTGTTCTTTTTTTGGATCAATTGCATATACATATTGTCGAGACGTTTCTCTACCGTTTTGAAATTGCGCGTAATAGGTGATGTCGACACAGTTGTTCTCACAATCTATAGTAACGGTTTCTTCAGGCCCAGATTTTTTACCGTTCACGGTTAGATAGAATTCTGTTGGATAATAGGTGCCAAAAAAATGTTTATATCCTAATGATGCTTTAGGCATATCAGCGACCACAGTAACGGATCGTTTTTTTGCATCTGCATTTGTAGTCGATTGCACTTGAGCTGTTGTAGAGACAGTGCTTTCAGTAACAGCAATAGCAGTTTGCGTAGCCGTTGTTTTTAGATCAGTAGCAACGGTTGCTGTAGCAACAGGAAGGAGGGTTGCTTCAAATTCTTTAGTTTTTGCCGGTTGTTTCTGCGCAAGTGGGCAAGAGTTACATGATTTTTTCTTGGTTTTTTTTGCACAAGATGATTTAGAGGTAACAGCCTTTGACTTTTTTGTTGCCGTTGGTTGCGGGGCAGCTGAAAAAACGATTGATGGTAATAACAGTAATGCAAACATTGTTTTGGTAGACACGATAAAAATCCTTTATTAATGTTTAAAAACTAACCTTTTTTTAATTTTATCTGTTCTCGTATATTAAAAATTAATAGCGCAATTGCAGCGGGGGTCATACCTGGAATTAATGCCGCATGTGCGATAGTTTTTGGTGTATATTTATGTAACTTCTCCTGTAATTCCTTTGATAATCCCGGTATATCTTTATATGAGAATGTATCAGGAATTGTCATTGATTGATACTGGATATTTTTTTCGATCTCTTGCTGTTCTCGTTCGATATAGGGTTGGTATCGAATTTCGGCGTGTATGATTTGTACAGCTCGGTCAGAAAGGGGTACCGGTGCATGGGCTCGTAGCTCTGCTATATTACATTCCAGCTCACCAAACTTTTTAAGTAGCTGTGTATTGCTATATTTGCTACGGAAAAAAGTTAATGTATCAAAAACGGCTTTTTGTTCTTCCTTAAAGTCGGTATACATCTGTTCATCGATCATACCAAGAGCATGTGCTTTGTCAGTGAGTCGTAAGAATACATTATCTTGACGGAGTAACAGTCGTCGTTCTGCACGCGATGTAAACATGCGATATGGTTCATCAACACCAAATGAGACTAAATCATCAATCATAACCCCAATGTATCCTTCATTACGATCCATGATAAATGGCGGTTGCTTTGTGTGATGTAAATGTGCATTAATCCCCGCCATAATTCCTTGACCTGCAGCTTCTTCGTATCCTGTGGTACCATTAATCTGCCCTGCTAAAAAAAGGCCAGGAATAGATTTGACTTCCAGCGTATGATGCAGCTGGTTTGGCAGTACGAAGTCATATTCAACTGCGTATCCTGGGCGAGTGATCACCGCGTTTTCAAATCCAACAATGGTTTGTAGATACTCTTTTTGTATTTCTTGAGGAAGCGATGTGGAGATTCCATTTGGATATACTTCATCAGAATCAGCACCCTCTGGTTCTACAAATACGTGGTGCGATTCTTTATTAGGGAATCGGCCAATTTTATCTTCAATGGATGGGCAGTATCGTGGTCCGATCCCAAAGATGTTACCATTATACATTGCCGAACGGTGGAGGTTGTTTCTGATCACATCGTGCGTCTTTTTATTAGTGTGCGTTATATAGCAGGGATGTGTATGTATCGATTTATGAGGATAGAACTCAAACAAATAATTAAGATCATCAGCCTCTTGATATTCTAACTTTGAAAAATCGATGGAGCCCTTAGCAATACGGGGAGGAGTTCCTGTTTTTAAGCGTCCGAGTTGTATACCCTGATTTTTAAAAAATTGTGAAATACCCGTTGCTGCCGGTTCATCTTGTCGTCCTGCAGCAAAATTTTTCTCACCAATATGGCATTTACCATTTAAAAAGGTACCGGTTGTAATAATCACTGTTGGAGCACTGATTGTTTCTCCGGTTGCAGTGATAATGCCGCGTACATGGCCAGTTTCATCAAGACATACAGACTCTATCATCGCCGAGCGTAAGGTAAGATTTTTTGTCTGTGCAAGTGTTTCTCGGCTTAATTTGTTGTATGCGTATTTATCAATTTGCAGACGCAGTCCTTGAACAGCGGGCCCTTTTTTTGTATTGAGCATACGGGCTTGTAAGTAGGTTTTGGTACAAAGTTTCGGCATTAGGCCACCCATAGCGCTAATTTCATATACCATATGTCCTTTGCCTACACCACCGATTGCAGGATTGCAGGGCATGAGGCCTATTTTTTGCGTGTCGATGGTAATCATTAAGGTTTTAGATCCCATCTTTGCTGCGGCATGTGCTGCTTCTATTCCGGCGTGGCCACCGCCAATAACGATAACATCAAAATCATAGGTAGGTGCTGTATTCATTTGTTCTTTGTAAAAGTAAGCGGTTTAACAAAAATGAGTTTTTAGGCTTTAATACCATAAAAACTCATTGTAAAGCATCTTGTGATAACCAGCAAGTCTTTTGGCAGTTGTATACATTGCGGTCTTGCTTGGCTTTATTTAATTTTTTTGTTGGTCGAGTTGCATCTATCAGAGCTTGCGTTTAGATGAGTGCGTAGGTCGCGGGTGATGATGTAGGGTGGTTCTGACTGCAGGTAGTTCCAGGGTCCTTAATACTTTATGCAGACCTTCGATATTGGTCAGCGCTATTGCTAGTGCGCTTTGCCATTGAGAGATTGCCGGTCCCCATGATGATCTTTGCAATTGAGATAGTCCTGATGCAGCCGCTTGATTATTACTAGACGCACTACTAATTGTTTCGATTAATGAAGGAAGGGTCTGTATTCTTTCTTGTAAGCGCATACATTCTTTGTGTTGGTGGTGCAAGAAGAAACTTAACTGATTTGTCGTATCTGTTGCTTGCGTTAATGCAGCAGTATATTCAGAAGGTGACGCTGCAGCGTTTGCCCATGCTACTATTCCACCGTCTTCATCGCCGCTATCACTTCCTGTCTCCCATGCTGATATGTCGTCACCACCACCATTTTTGCAATCATCAGCAGCATGTAATTGGATGCTATAATTAATGGAAAAGCAGAGAGCTAGAGTAATTAGTAGAGTATGTCTTGTCATATTAAATCCTGAGTTGCAGATGAGTAGATATATATATCGGCTAGATAGAATATGAAAAGAACGATAGTTTGTACAGAGAGGACACACGTATAAACAAAAAAGGCTTTCAGAGGATTACCCTAAAAGCCTTTTCATTTTTTATCGGTATGAGGTGTATTATTTATCTGCTGTGTTTAATACGATGTTTGAATATTGTTTTCCATTCAGTTTTTGAAAACTTTCGTATTTTTTCTGGGAATAGTGGGGTATATGGATGTAATGTTTGCCCCAGTTCCATCATATCGCCCAAGCTAGTTGAGCGATTATAATTTTTTAATGTGGTATAAATAGTTTTTATATCTGTGCAAAGCATAGAGAGCAATTTGTAGATGATGTCGCTACAATCTTTTGCTTTTGCTTTTATTTGCTCAAGGGCTGATATTCTCAATTCTAGTCTTTTGAGATGTACGTCTAACGATTCGGTATTATTCATATTGGCAAATGATGTAACCCAGCTTGTCCATCCATCTAAATGACTATCGACGGATTCTGTTAGAGACTGATCGCTATTGGCATTACAGATCTGCTTTCTTATTGCCTCAAGAGGGAATTTACAGGTGGGAGCTGCAGAGGTTGAGGCGCTTATGAGTAGCATTGGCAAGAGAATCGCCCCGATTGCTTTATTTTTTATAGTATTCAGTTTCATAATGTACCTTTTCGGTAAAAGTTAATGTGATTACCATATACTTTTCCTCCATTTTGATACCATTAAGTGTGCCAGATGGGGCTTTTAGGGTCAACCCCCCGGCCAAACCCCCCATTAAATCGATGTATTGGGCAATTTTGGTTTGTTTTGATATACTTCTTGTACATTAATATAACATATATTTATATAGTTAGAGTGAGGGTCATGATATATCATTTGTCTATTTGGCTAAAGTCATATATTTCTGGGTTTAATGTGGTCCATTATGTGAGCTTTCGAGCGATTGCTTCATTATTGAGTACATTGTTTTTTTCTTTTGTGTTTGGTGATGCTTGCATTGCAATATCAAAAAAGAATTTTCGATCAAAAACGCGTGAGATGTTGCCAGAATCGCACAAAAAAAAGGATGACACGCCGACAATGGGAGGTGTCTTTATTCTGGGTGTGGTAGTGCTTAATACTTTGCTATGGTGTAATGTGTTTGACCCGCGTGTTTGGTTTTTTTTATTTTGTTTTGTTGGTTTTGGTGCAATTGGATTTTGGGATGATTGGTGCAAAGTTATGCACAAAAAAGGAATCGCTGCGGGAATGAAGTTTAAATTGCAATGGCTCGTAGCAGCGATGGTTGCACTCGGCTTAATCTTTTTTGTTGATGGCGCAACAGTTCTATCGTTTCCATTTTGTAAAACGTTGCAGTTAGATATCAGCTGGTTATATGTTCCATGGGCTATGTTTGTGATTGTGTCTACGAGCAATGCAGTTAATTTAACCGATGGGCTTGATGGTTTAGCAATTGGATCATTGTTGCCAAACTTTGCACTGTTTTCATTATTAGCATATTTAGCAGGTCACCATGCACTCGCCAGTTATTTATATATTCCATTTACCGGATCTGCTGAAATAGCGGTTATTGGTTCTATTTTGGTTGGCGCTTCGCTCGGCTTTTTATGGTACAACGCCTATCCAGCAGAAATTTTTATGGGTGATGTTGGTTCGCTATCGTTAGGTGCCGGCCTTGCCCTGATGGCATTGATGGCAAAACAGGAGTTCTTACTTGTTATCGCCGGTGGCCTTTTTGTCCTAGAAACAGTGTCGGTAATTGCGCAAGTAATGTCATTGCGGTATTTGGGTAGACGATGTTTTAAGATGGCACCGATTCATCACCATTTTGAGCTGCTTGGTTGGCAAGAATCTAAAATTACCGTTCGCTTTGGCATTATCTCATTTATTTTATGCTTGCTTGCATTGATTACGCTAAAATTGCGTTAAATTATGTAAGATTATTGTAGTGATCTGTTTTTTCGATGAAAAAATATAAAAAAGGATAATGATATGATTTTCTTAGATCCAAAAAGTGATATTGCCTTTAAGAAATTGTTTGGTGATATTACGCATAAAAACATTTTAATGAGTTTTTTAAATAGCGTATTAGGTCGAGTAGAAGGGAATAAAATTATTGATGTGGTTATCAATGATCCGAATAATGTCGCTGAGACTCCTGCTTCTAAAACGAGCGCAGTAGGTGTTCGCTGTACCGATCAGGACGGCAATCAATATATTGTTGAAATGCAGGTTGTTGATCAAAAAGATTATGCTCCTCGAGCGCAATATTATAGCGCTGTAGCGCTTGACCGACAGCTTGCTGCGCGTGGAGAATATACCACATTGGTCCCCGTTATTTTTGTTGGCATACTTGATTTTAATTTGCTTGCTACAACAGAATACATTAGTCATCATTTTATTTTAGACGCCAAAACATTTGCTCATGAGTTGAAGCATTTAGAGTTCCATTTTATAGAGTTGAGTAAATTTGAGAAAGAGCTTGAGTCTCTTTTTACCGTTCTTGATAAATGGATTTATTTTTTGAAGCACGCAGTTACGTTACAAAAAATTCCCTCAGCTTTAAAAGATCCTGTGATGACCGACGCTTTTAATGTTCTTGAGCAAGGTAACTGGTCAAAAAAAGAATTGGAGGCATACGACCGATATCTGGACCAAATCCGTTCTTCTGCAAGTCAGTTAGAGACCGCATATGATAAAGGAATAGTAGAAGGCAAAATGAAAGGTGGATTAGCAAAAGCCTTAGAAATTGCACAAGACCTTTTGGATGTTTTAGATGTTGCAACAATTGCTAGAAAAACAGGGCTTACTGTAGCACAACTAGAAGAGCTTAAAAAACGAAAATAGCTAAAATCCCTGTGGTTCTTCACGCATTGTTTTTTGCGTATACAAAAACATTACTATGCCACAAACAAGTAATGAAACAAAGTACATTAAAGCAACAAATCCTGAAAGCAACAGTCCTCGAATGCAGGCAGCAATCAACAGTAGGCAATTGAAAAGTCCCAGCGCTGGAATCCATAATGGAATCGTAATGCTTGGACGTGCTCGCTTTGCATAGACAAGTGATAGGACGCTCATTGTATAGGTAAATACAACCCCGAGAGCTCCTATTTGCTGAAGGACGACTATTTGTCCGCCAGATATAAATAAGTACATAATGCACAGAGCTCCTTCAGCCAGAACACAGGCAGAAGGGATCGCATTTTTATTCAAAGCAGTAAATAGAGATGAAAAGAACACATGGTTGTGGGTTGCAAGTGTATGTAAATTCCAGACGTTACTAAACAGTATTCCATAACTGCCGCCAAGTATTGAAGCTGCAATAGCGAGATTCAGCAAGCCACCGATAGTTTGAGCTGTTGTGGCCGATGCAGGAGTGAGCAGTGATGCGAGTCCAGGGAATGCATCGCGGAATGTTGCATATGAAAGAAGTGATGTGCCGAGAGCACCATACATAAGAAATTGATACGCAATTATTATGCCAATTGCGAGCGCGTATGATATTAAAATCGCTAGGGGGCCATTCTTATGCGCATTCTTAATATGGTTGCTTAATGAACAGGCAGTTTCAAATCCCATCGTTGCGTAAATTACCAGAGGTATAGTGCCAGGAATGCCGACCCAGAGTAGATGAGTTTCTGTAAAGTTACTGCCGGTAAAAAGATATAAGCCAGCGCAGATAGCAAAAATAATAGGAATCATTTTTAGAACAGTGAATATAGTTTGGATTCTGCCTCCCGTCCTCATATTGAACATGTTAAGTCCAATAAAGCATGCAAGAATAGAGGAGTCTAGTATAAATGGATGTAGCTGTGCAAGCGCTGGAATCAGTTGCTGGAGCGTTATAACTGACGCATGAATCATTAACGTAGCAGATGCAAGCTTTGCCGTGAAATAACTCCATGCGCTAATAAATCCAGCGAATAGGCTTAATTCGCATTTTGCAAATGTATAAAATCCTCCGGCTGGATGGATATTCAGAAGGTGCGCCATAGAAATAACAAGTGGTAACAATAAAATACCAATAACTGCATAGCTCACAAATCCAACTGCACCCGCCCGTTCTGCAAGAATGGTAGTGTTTAAAAAAATACCTGAGCCAAGCATTGTATTGATATTAATTAATATGGCAATTGGCAGAGAGAGAGTTCGTTCTTGTTGCATGTAGGTTTCCCTAATCTAGATCTGTAGTATTAATTTTCTTTGATTTAGAACTTATCCGAAAATTAGTTGGTGGATCAATGTATTGTAAAATAGTGCAATAGATGGCGAAAATTTTCGGATAGCTCTTAGTCAAACAGAAAACTAAAAATCTGGCAACTGCAATTATTTGATTTTGCTCAAATATAATGCAATTGATCCTGCAACAGCCGCATTCAAGCTTTCTGTATTACCTGGCATAGGGAGTGTAATCTGTTGTTCGCATGAATCAATCCATTCTTGTGGAATACCATGAGCTTCGTTGCCAATAACGAGTAAGGATTCAACGTCATGCAATTTGTGTGGTGGGCGTCCGCCGCTGACTACCAATGCGCACAGTGGTATATCCCCTTTTTTCTCAATGAGTTCCATCCAATCCCATTGGAAAATCTTGACCGTGCCAATAGTTCCCGCGGATGCTTGGATTACTTTTGGACTCCATGGATCGGTGCCTTCGACAACTACAATTGAAGTTGTGCTGAGTGCTGATGCGGTTCTGATAAGGGTACCCATGTTGCCTGGATCGGTGATGTTTGCAAGTACCATTCCGCTGGAAAGTTCTTCAGCGGCTGGATGTTTTGGTATTTTAAAAACAGCGACAAGGCCGCTTGCAGTTTTTGTGCCGCTGATTTTTTCCATCACCACTTGATCAACGATAGTGATAAATTTTGCATGGGTTAATGAAAGTGCGGTATCAAGCATTGCTTGTGTTGTATACATTTGCACGAGCTTTGCAGAGCTTTTAATTAGCGTGGTGCAGGTGCGTACGCCTTCAGCAACAAACATTCCCAGCTTTGAGCGTTCTTTTTTGTCTTGTAATGCTGCAACTGATTTAATTTCGACATTTTGCGTAGAGGTGATTGTTTTTATATTCATTTATTTTCTTTATTGTAAGAAGTTTCTGAGGAATCAATGTGAATTTTTTTATCTTCGGTCAGTTTTCCAAGGTATTCAGGAAGCTCCATGCCTGCCATGTTGGCAACATCATGCAGTGATGGGAGAGATTTTACCATATTTTTCATGAAATTTGCAGTTGAGCTACCATCTTTTGCATTACCGCTATCCCATACCGTGATTTTATCGATCTTGATATTGCGGATTGCTTCCGTTTGAAGTTTAACCAATTCTTCAAGTTTTTCGACAAGAAGCATGGTGGCAGCATCTTTGCTGTTGTTTCCGCACGACTTGATGAGCTCTTGATACCCGTGCGCTTTTGCGGATAACACTCTTTGGGTGCCTTCTGCTTCAGCCGTTTTGATGAGTAATATAGATTCAGCGTGTCCCGCGGCCTCTGTTTTTTGTTTTTCTGCAGCAGCTTGTGCATCAATTTCAATTTTGCGCTTTTCGATTTCTCGAACAACAATTTGTTCAGTTTCAAGTCGTTTGAGTTCAGCGATTGCTTTTGCCTCTTGAATGGTTGCAGCTGCTTGTTGTTCGGCAACCTCACTGCGTTGGTCAGCAAGGGCCTGTTTTTCTGCAAGGTCAGCATTATATGTTGCCACGTGTGCTTTTGCTAGATTTTCACCTTCAATTGCTTGGGCATGATAGGCAGCAACGCTGATGCGACGTTCCTTTTCCGCAAGCGCTTTACCGATTTCGCCCCGTTTTTCAGCTTCAGCGACATCGATTTTTGCTTGGTTCAGTGCGGCAGAGGCAGCTTTTTTACCAATACTATCAATGTATCCCGATTCATCATGAATATCGGTGATGTTAACGTTGATAAGAATAAGACCGATTTTTTTAAGCTCTGTATCAATATGATCACGAATAGACTCTAAAAAGCTTTCACGATCGAGATTGATCTGTTCAATGGTGAGAGATGCAACGGTTAATCGGAGCTGGCCAAAAATAATTTCTGAAGCCATGAGTTCGATTTCTCGTTTATTAAGATCAAGAAGACGAATAGCAGCATTGCTCATTAATTCTTCTGTAGTACCAATAGCGATGGTAAACGTTGAAGGGAGGTTAACCCTGATGTTATGAAGCGATAATGCACTTTTTAAATTGATATGGATGGTAATAGGAGTTAAATCTAGATATGCATAATCTTGAATGAGTGGCCAGACGAATGTACCACCACCATGATAACATTTGACTGATTGGCCTTTTGCAACCTTACCATAGACGGCTAAAATCTGGTTGGATGGGCAGCGGCGATATCGAGCGGCAAGAAATATGAGGGTAAGTATGCAGCTAACGAGCGAGACGCCTGCAACTAGTATGAGGTCCATTGATGACTCCTTGAGAGTGAAGTAGAGAAACACTGTTTTTGAGTACCCATCGTAAAAATGATGGTGTATTTTTTGGGGCTGCTGTCTGGATCTTTGATCAGAGGAATAAATATCTCTGCAGCAGGTTAGAAATGAAGAATTATAAACCCTATAGATCAAGTATATTATGTTTTAATAACAGATCAAGCTGCTGTGTCTAATAGAATAGCATGCTTCCTTGTTTTTTTGAGTTAATTCTTTATATGATTAATCACGATTTTGTAATTTTGTGTAACAGCAAATAATGATAGGTTTATTTTTAATAATACTTAAGGGGTTTTTAATGAGAAAAAGTTTCTTATATATGGGTTTTCTGGGTATCGTTATGGCCATGACTGTGACCGTGCCCACATTTGCGGCACGAGCGCCTCGCGCAAAAGCGCCTCAAGTGCAGGCCCCTCTGACCGGTACGCTAGAGCAAATGATTGCTACGTTAAATAGAGTTGGTTTACGGGCTACAGATACGTGGATAGAGCAACAACTGCCTACCCTTGCTCAAAAAATTCGCTCAGAAGCAATAGCTAAAAAATTAAAACGAGATGCAGTAGAGACGTTAATAATCCGTGTGACCAGCACGCCTCCGGTAGGTCCATTCGCTGCTCAATTGCGGGCATTGGTGTTTGCACCAGTCAGAGCAGGTGCAGCACCTGCAAGAGTTGTTGTAAAGCCGGCTGCTCGCATGCCAGTAGTTGCGCCTAAGGCAACACCAGTTGCAAAAGCAGCTCCTATTATGCCAGCAAGGGGTCCGGCAGCATCAGCACGATTCGTTCCAAGGCCAAGCGCAAGACCAGTGGTTGCGCCTGTGGCGGCACCGGCACCAGTACGGCGACCCGCGCCAGCGATGCGTCCAGCAGCACCCGCAAGAGTTGTTGCAAAGCCGGCTGCTCGCATACCAGTAGTTGTGCCTAAGGCAGCACCAGCACCCGTTAGAGTGGTTGCCCGGCCAGCCCTGAAGACACCAGCTCCGCAGGTAAAAGTGGCTTCTCCCAGACGTTCGACCGCACAAGAAAAAGTAGCAGAGCAACAACGAATGCAAGCGGCGCAATCGCAAGTTCGTCGGCAAGAAGCAGAAAGAGTAGAGGAGCGACGACAAGAGCAAATACGATTAGAGGCAGAACAAAAAAAAGAAAAAGAGCGAAAGCAGACAGTAGAATTAAAAAAGACACAGCAAGAAAAATTGGCTGAGAAAGCAAGGCAAGAAGCAGAAAGGAAAAAAGAGGAAGACAAAGCTAAACAGGCTGCGTTAGAGGCAGGGCGAATAGGAAAAGAGAAACGGCAAAAAACAGTTAAATCTGCTCTAGCACCACGTAAGAATGCGGCGGATTTGCAACAGGCGATGAAAGAATCAGGATTGACGTTTGAAGATCTAGTGGAGCGATCCAATAACTTTTACCGACGGTTTGCAGCAGCACCTAATCTTGCCAATAGAATTGCTACAATAGCTGGAGATGATGATAATAAAAAGGAGCATATTCTTGAACAGGCTCATGATGTGCGTTTGTTAGTACATGACAGGGTAATGAAATTGATAAGCGATTTTTTAGTTTATAGCCTTAAATATGGTACTTCAGTGGAAAAAGCGGTTTATGCTGGAATTGATTTACCTAAATTTATTAATCGTCTGATCTCTAATCGTCCGGTAGTTTTTTTTGATCCGCTTGATACATACCTATTACGAGATGGAAAAACACACGGTGCAGGTAGAGGAAATTTTGAGCGGATTGGCGGGTTTAATGAAGCCTCACCTCTTTTATTAAAAGATTATCTTTCATATGATGAATTACAGATTGCAGCATTGTTGGGCATGTCAGCACCTACCTATTTTATCAATAACGGCACGCGCGAAAATCAAGGAATAAAAGGCGCTAGTAATTCTTATGTTCCAGAGGGAGTATACACAGGACTTGTCGGCACACAATTTGAAAAGCAAGGATTGATGGAATGGAAGCATATGATAGTGACTGAAGAACAAAATACGCCCGATCATGGGTATGGTAGTCCAGTCGACAGTCAGTTTATTCGTGACCCCAAGCTGGATATATGGGCGAAGTTTTATAACATTCCTTATTTTTATACATTTAAGCAGGCAGAAGCCGATACAACGGGTCGATTCTTATCTGTAGAAGTGCGTTCAGTTGATGAAGAAGATACACAGGTTTGGGTAAAGGGATATTTAGATAAAGAGGTCTATAAAGAACGAATAAAAATGGTTGTATTACCGTTTCTTGATGATGCAGATGGACGTGGTGAAGAGCTTGGTAAAAAAGTATATGCGCAGGTTATTGGCTTGGGAACTGGCACTTGGGCGGTCGATCGTGTTGAGCAAGAGAAAATGATACTGGAGGTGTATGCAGAATTGCTGGGGCAATATCGATTCCCCTGGATTGACACCATTAATTTTAGTTGGTTTGAGGAATCAGTTGGAAAATTTGCTATTGATTCAAAACTATTTAAAAAAGGATCTAATGCAATTGGGTCCAATACAATAAACATTGTATTTTCAGAACGTAATCCGGCAGATGCGTTGGTTGGCGCAGATGCAACTAAATTGCTTGTTGCAATGTATGCGCGTAATGGTGGAGGTGCATATCCCGGTAATGAGTATTGGCAAGGAGTAAAGAATTATTCATCAGATTCAGCAGCGATTTGTAGTTCAACCTTGTCAGAAGTATTAAACCCTGAAATTAATAAAGAAAATCTGAACTTCAAGAATGTACAGAGCACATCTGAAAAGAAACCGTTAGCGCAACAGCAGGCACAACGGCGAGCGGCGGAAGCAAAGAAGCTGCAGAAACAACTAGAAAAAAAACAACAAGCAAAACAAGCCTCACAAGCCGCTACTACACCAGCAAAGCAAGTGGAACAGGAAGAAGAAAAAGAGCAAGCGGCTGCTGCGCAAGAGAAACCGCAAGAATCAGTGAAGATCCAACCGAAACCAGAAATAAAGTCTGCTGCAAAATCAGGGGTAACATTTGAGACATTGGTGGAGCGGTCAGCGAAGTTTGGCATAAGGGGAAATGTTAGACTATTTAAGACAGAAGATAATAGAATTGTTGTTATAGCTGGCCAGGATAAAGCTAAGCAGGAGCGGATTGCGGAGCATGCTAACACTGTGCGTCTGGTTATGCATAAAAAGATATTAGCATTAATTGACGCGTTTCTTACTTTTAAAAGAGGCCCGAAAGGTAGTAAAAAAGAACATGCGGTATACGCTGGCATGACGACAAATCAATTTATTGATCGTTTGATTACCAACCGTCCACTAGCCTTTTTAACAGAGAACGATACATATTTGTTACGGGATGGCGTAACGAAAGGTCAAGGAGGTGAGATAAATGGTGAATTTGAACAAATTGGCACAGAAAATGAAAAAGCTCCTTTGGTTTTAAAAGAGTATCTATCATATGACGAAATGCAGATTGCAGCATTATTGGGCGTTTCAGTGCCAACCTACTTTATTAACGATGGAGGTCGATACAACAGAGGAATAAAAGAAAAGAACGAAGATCGTTATGAACAGGAAGGCATTTATACTGGCCTTGTCGGAGCTCGTTTTGAAAAACCAGGGCTTATGGAATGGCGGCATATGATGATTACAGCTGATCAAAATACAGCTGAAAATGGGTATGGTGCTCCGAAAGTGCGCAAAAAAGAAGACCCTCAGCTTACGATGTGGGCTCAATTTTATGAAGTGGACTATTTTTATACCCATGATGAAGCAAAAGTTGATACAACTGGTAGGTTTGTACTGATCGAAAAGGTCGATATTTTTGGAGGATTACATGCGCAAGCAACAGTTATTGGATATTTAGATACCTACGTATACAAGAAGCGAATGCAGGCAGTTTTGTTGCCATTTTTAATTGATGCAAATGAGCGCGGTAAAAAAGAAGGAAAATTGGTACAAGCGGAAGTCGTTGGTTTAGGACTTGGCGTTTGGGCGGCGTCAAAGAATGATAAAACTGAGCAGACGTATGCAATGTTGCGTGCATATGCAGAAATCTTACAAAAGTACGATTTGCCCAATATTGATGGTATTAATTTTGACCATTTTGTTCCACAAGCTCTTTGGTATGCAAATAAGCAGAATTTATTTACCAACCAACGCATAACGGTAACCTTTGAGAATAGAAATCCGGCAGGAAAGTTAGATGGCAAGAAACTGCTTGTTGCAATGTATGCATGGGATGGCGGTTCGTATCCAGGGAATGAATACTGGCTTGGGCAGTTGGCTGCTTCTGGTGATCCTGCGGCGATATGTTGTTCAACATTGGGAGAGTTGCAAAATCCAGAGATTAATACGGAAAATGTTTCATCGAAGAATATGTTGATTGCGGAATAAATAGGCGTTTTTGTTTATAAAAGAAGCTGCTCATGAATTAAAAATAGTTCATGAGCAGCTTCTTATTTTCAGGAGAACTTTACAACTCTCCATTGATTATTCTTTCTCGATACTGAGCCATCAATGCCACCATGAAATGTAAATTATGTACCGTTGCAAGTTGATACCCCGTCATTTCTTTTGCTTTGAAAAGGTGATGTAGGTATGCAATGGTGTAATGTTTACAGGTTGAGCATGTACAATTTTTATCTATTGGTTCAAATCGGTGCCTATTGGCGCTGTTCATTATTTTTACGTTACCATTGAATGTAAACAGTAATCCGTGTCGTGCACAGCGCGTTGGATGTGAGCTGTCAAACGTATCGATGCCGAGTTTTATGCACGGCTCTAGCGATGTCAGGTCACCGATGCCAAGGAGGTGATTGGGTGCGGTTGTTGGTACATATGGCATGGTGTGTGCAAGCATCTCAAACATTTCTGCGTGCGTTTTACCTAACGATCCGCCAATAGCAAATCCATCAAAATCTAAGCTGGTTAAATAATCACAACTTTTTTTGCGCAGTTCTTTGTTTACGCCACCATGGATAACCGCGTACATTGCTTGATTGTTTCGGTTGGCAAGGTGCGTATCAAGAGAGCGCTTTTCCCATCGGTGTGTGCGTTCAAGCGAATCAACAAGTTTTTTAGGATCTATGTGATACGGCGGCAATTCATCAAGGGGAATAATAATATCAGCACCAAGATCTTTTTGCGCTTGTACGGATGATTCAGGAGTAAGCAGAAGTTTATTGCCATCACGGTATGAGCGGAACAGCACCCCTTCTTCGGTAATTTTCAGTACTGATCCATTATCCTTCTTCTTACCCTTACTTTTCAGCTCATCATTCACCGTGCCATAGGCAAGGCTGAATACTTGAAATCCACCAGAATCAGTAATAATCGGCTTATTACGATTGATAAATTTATGAAGTCCCCCCGCTTGTTGTACTATTCCACTGCCCGGTTGCAACATTAAGTGATAGGTATTGCAAAACATGAGTTGCAGATCAATATCTTTGATCATTTCGCTATCAACGCTTTTGAGCGTTGCATTGGTTCCTACGGCAACAAAACCTGGAGTGTCAATAATGCCATGAGGAGTGTGAATGCGGCCAACACGGGCACGAGATAAACGGGATTGATGGATGAGTTCAAATTTAAATTGGTTCATACAAAGATTATTTTTTTAAGGAGTTGATGAGTGTATATGTTTAGAAAGAAGAATGTACGGTGTTGTCAGGAGAATGATAATTACCTTAACGGCATAACTGATTGCTATAACATCCCAAACAGAATGTACGATGCCATACAGGCCTAAGAAACTAAATAAAACGGTATCGATGAGTTGGCAGATTCCGATTGAGATATAGTTGCGTGCGGTTAAGTACCTGCCTGCAAATTTGCTTTTGAGTACTCCATACAGATAGCTATCGAGTTGTTGGACAATCAAATACACCGTAAATGATGCCATAGTAATGCGGGGCATGAATGTAAGAATTGCATGATAATGTATTTGTGCAATGTCATAGCTGTTTGGAATATAACTGATGTGGATTTGGCAGACGATTGCAAAAAAAACCATTAAAAAAAAGCTAATCCAAATAGCCGTTTTGGTAATGGGACGTCCAAAGTATTCTTGTAGAAGATTAAGACCAAATACAGCGCCGACGGTGAACGCATCAGAGCAGGTTGCATCAAGTCCAAAAAGCGTGATCTGTTTGACGACAAATAGATTTGCCGCAATACAGCAGGTGGATATAAACGCAATGAGTGCATGTTTACCAAGTTTTAGTGAAGCTAATGCAAAAAAGCCGATAACGGCCACATGGATAATGAAAATAAATTCGTTACTGTAAAACATGATTTCTTACTTATGTAATGGATATTCTTTAAAGCCAATAAGTTGACATTCAGGTTGCGGCATCACGCCAAAGGCATCATATACTTTTTCTTGCATTGCACGAGCGAGTTGAATAATGTCTTTCGAAGTTGCAGTGCCATTATGCACGATCATATTTGCATGCTGGTATGAAACGACAGCATTACCAACATTCAAAGTTCCTTTAGCGCCGATTTTATCAAGGTAATACGCCACATAAATCATTTTTTTGCCATTGCTTTCTAAGGTAACTTCTTCAGGATGAAAATTCCTAAAGAAACTGCCGCAAGTATTACGTGTTGGGTACCGTGACGTACGATGGCGAATGATTTCCGTATGTCTGCCACGCGCGTAGGCAATTTCCAAATCTGTTGCGCGCGTTAATTTAAAGGTAGCGGTGACAAGATAATATTCGTTGTTATGCAATGTCGATGTGTCGTAACCGAAATTAAACCACGCATTATCGACGGTCAGGAGTGTCCCCGTTGTTTTATGAAGCACTTGTGCGCTCACCAGAAAATTACCCAATAAAAATGAAAAATAATGAAGGTTGATATACACAGATCCGCCAACAGTACCGGGAATTCCGCTAAATTCTTCAAGGCCAAGAATGTTATTATCAAAGCAAAATACAATAAGATCGTGTATGGTGACGCCAGCACCAGCGGTGACTAGCACAGAGTTGTCACGCAGGCTTTCAGTAGTGATGTTTTGTAGCGCAGGACGAATAACAACGCCATCAAAGCCTTCGTCACTAACCAAAATATTAGCGCCTTGGCCAAGGATAAAAAGCTCAAGGTTATTTTTTTGAGCAAAGTTGATTGCGTCTTGAAATTCATGTGCTGTGGTTGGCTCGCAAAAATAATTGGCAGATCCTCCCGTTGCAAACCAATTTTTATCCGCAAGGGTTATGTTTCTTTTCAAGGGAAACCTTTACAAATTCGGGTCTAGTTGCAACTTGGTTGTTTTCAAGAAGTTCTAAGCAGGCAGCGCTACAACTGTTTTTGAATGTTATTGTGCAGTCCGCACATGAGATCATATGCTTGTTGCATAAAACATTTCGGCAGTTAATAAAATCATCACATGATGTATCGCACAGTGCGCATGATCCTAAAATGTCATCATTAATTTTAACGGTAACGCGCCCATCAAACACATAATTTTTACCCCGGAAGTAGCCATCAGGATATGCGTCAGTGTAACGCTGTATGCCGCCCTCTATCTGATACACCTGCGCAGCAACACCTTTGGTGTTTAAGTATGCGCTTGCGCGCTCGCAACGAACTCCGCCAGTGCAGTACATTAAAACTTGCTTATCTTTAAATTGTTCTAAATTACTATCGATATATGCTGGAAGGTCTCTAAAATTATCAATGTCAGGTTTTACTGCGTTGGTAAATGCACCAACTTGCCATTCCACTTTATTACGCGCATCGAGAATTACTAAATTATCAGGGTTGCTTTGGATTAAAGCATGCGCTTCATCTGGGTTTAAGTGGGCACCGCCTTGCTTGGGAGTGAGTTGGTCAGCGGGGATACCAATGCTGACGATTTCATCTCGGACAGCGATACGCATTTTCGGGAAACATTCAGCGCCGCCTTCACTTTCTTTAAAATCGATGTCAGCAAACAAAGGGTCCTTGCGCATTGCATTTTTATAGTGAGCGATATGTTCATCACTACCACCGACGGTACCGTTGATTCCTTCGTGACCAAGCAAAATGCGTCCGGTAAGTTTTAAATCAGCGCACAGCTTTTGTTGCCATTTCAGGGTACGTTTTGGGTATTCAATGGTGACATACTTGTAAAATAATAAGATTTTGCCCATAATTAGTAATCCTATATGAAAAGTCGATCATGCTTTTTACAGTATAACAAGATGTTTGATTTTCGTCGATACAGACAAGGGGGAGAGTGTTGCAGCGCTGTGTAGTATCAGGGGTGGTAATTGATCAGCAAAGGTGTGGATTATTGAACTCTCCTATTTTTAGTGTACGGTTATGGTAATTTATTAATCTTTAAAAACAGGGTGAGGTATGAAGGTACAATGTTTCTGTATAGTGTTTATGGTTGTTGTGTTGGGAATGGCCTCCGCGTGTTGTTGTAAAAGTAAACAGTCAAAAAAAGGAGTTGTTATGGAGCATAAAGTTGCAGTAGGTTTTGCGGCACCAGATTTTACGTTATTAGATGATGCTGGCAAAGAACGGATATTATCCCACGAGCTCGGTAAAAATATTGCGTTGATGTGGGTGCCTAAACCGGGAACGCCGCATTGTAATACTGAAGTATGCAGTATTAGAGATGGCTTTGCTGATCTGCAAGCGGCGGGTGTAGAGGTGTGGTGTATGAGTTATGATAGTCCAGAAGATCTTAAAAAATTTAAAGAGAAAAAATCATTAAATTTTCCGTTGCTGAGCGATAGCGATAAAACAGTCTCTAAACTGTATGGTGTTTCAGGATGGTTTTTCCCTGATCGCGTTACCTTTTTGATAAATAAACAGGGTGTTATTATTAAGATCCTTAAGGATGTTGATGTTAATGCTCATGCGCAAGAGATTATTAAGGCGTTTCAAGTAATCTGAAATTTGTGAAATTAACAATCTATGCTACCCTGTAGCACATATTTTAATAGTTGTTTTTTTTAAGAAAGGGATATTTTATGAAAAAAAATATAATAGGCGCGCTTACATTGGCATGCGTAGCGTTGTTTATTAGTGGCTTTAGCGGATGTGATAGCTGTCAAAAAAACTGTTGTCCTGCGTCATCATGTGGGCAAAAAGAAGTTAAAGAAGTTTCTGCGCCTACGCATGATCATGCGGATGAACATGTAGCCGTTTCGGCGGAATTAGCTCCGGTAGTGCAAGAGCCTCTAGATGTTAGACCAGCAGTAATACAAGAAAATCAAACAATGCTACAGGGAAAAGAAATGGCAGAAAATAATTCTGGAGTGGTAACAACTCCATCGGGATTGCAATATATCATCTTAAAGCCAGCACCAGCTGATGCAAAGTCACCAAAAAGCAGAAAAGTTGTAACGGTACATTATACCGGATGGCTTGATAAAAATGGTGAAAAAGGCGCGAAATTTGATAGCTCTGTTGATCGTGGAATGCCATTTCAATTTGTGATTGGTGCACACCAAGTGATTGCAGGATGGGATGAAGGGGTTATGGGCATGAAAGTTGGCGAAGAGCGTCGATTGATTATTCCAGCAAACTTGGGATATGGTAATCGCAACATGGGTTCAATCCCTGCAGGCTCAACGTTAATCTTTGATGTTACGTTGTTGGATGTTGCTGAGTAATTGATACTTGGTAGTTGTAGAAAATTAAAAGAGGATGCATTGCATCCTCTTTTTTGTTGGTGACTATTTCCATGCATCTTCATGCCCTATTGTAGTATCATCATTTTTATCACGATATTCTGCTAAGGAAGAGAGTTCAATGTCTTCTCTTTTTTCTAAAGCTTCTAAAAATAAGTTCTTTGGGCCAGTCTTGATCATGATTTGATTTCATGTTCTGCAATTTTATTTAATTAGTTTTTAATCTTTTGTACGTTTTGTTGCACCCATTCAAATTCTACGTTTTTATCTTTAAAGTTCATGTTAATACCAACCAAGGTAATTGCTTTGTTGCTGTGCATGTATTTTTCGTAATATTTTTTTTGAATAATTTGATCAAGCGCTTGCTGTGCTGAGCCATCATATTTAAATTCAAAAATGAAAATGGTATTGGCTGTTTCTAGTACAAGATCTGATCGACCGCTGCTGGAAGCGACTTCCGATTGTGGTTTCATGCCAAGTAAGTCAAACATGAGGTGAATGAGCGAATGATAATAACTTTCTCGTGGAATGTGTAGATTATAAGGGATTCCAGCAAAAAGAATTTTGATTGCGCGGCAAAATGTTTCAAAGTTTTGTTCGAGCAAAGCTCTACGCATCCGTACAAGTTCCATTTGCAGCACGTCGGGTGTGGTATATGCAAATGCTTGTACCAGATAATCTTTAAAAGATTTTCGTACTTCTTGGTTAGGATAATTTAATGTAAAGGCCTCTACTGAGGGATCGTAATCAACTATGGTTAGGTAACCTGTTTGTAACAGCAGGGTATATAATGGAATATTATTGATGTCAATTGATTCTAAGCCGCTCATAGGCATTTCGATGGGTTCGTTTAGCTCAAGGCTAATACCTTTTTTTCGTAATAATGCTATCAGAAAGCCGGGCGACCCAGTATTAAACCAATAATTAGCAAATTTTTTATTGGCGAGGCAGGTGGTAACAGAAAGGGGGTTGTACATTTGTGGTTTTGTAAAATCATCACAAAATCGGTATCCATCGTACCAATTTTTCAGATCAGTAAGAACCACCTCTCGCGTCTTGCCAATATGGTGTGCAAGGGCGTCTATTTGTGGTGAATAATAGGTAATTAGTTCTTGCTCTGTGTACCCAAATAGTTCTGCTGCTATAGGATCTAAAGAAAGCTCGGTGAGGTTATTAAGGCCAGAAAATAGCGAAGTTTTAGAAAATTTGCTGACTCCGGTTATAAAAATAGCACGCCAATCGGCCTCTAAAGATTTTACTGTGGTATAAAAACTGCCAAGTATCTTTCTGTTTTCTTCGGCGATTTGAAGATTGTCAATATGATCAACTATAGGCTTATCATATTCATCGATGAGTAATACTATTTTTCCATGTATTGCGATTTTCTGAACAAGATCTTGGAGCAACCTGCCTGGATTAGTACCTTCTAGCTCGTCAGCACCATACTGTTTTGCAATACTTCGCAGTGCCAAACAAAAATTTTGCTCAAATTGTTCAGGTAATTTATGAACAATCCCACCAAAATCTAGGTGTATAATTGGATGGGTCTGCCACTCATAATTACCGTTTTTGCCAATCCAATATTCATTAAATAGTTCTTTTTTACCCAAAAAAATTGCCTTGAGCGTAGAAATAAAAAGGGATTTTCCAAAGCGGCGGGGGCGAGATACAAAGTAAAAATGATTATATTCAGGCGCTGTTATGAGATTATAAATATGTTTGGTTTTATCAACGTATATGCGATTTTCTTTAACAAAATTCTCAAATATACTGTAATGAATACCCATTCTTTTTGGTTGATTTGTCATAACAAATGACCCTTGCTTATATGCTCGATTTTACTATTTCTCAAATCAGTCTATCAAATGGTCATGCTTTTACTATGTATGTCAAAAGTGCTCCAGGTGCCAGTTAAATATGATCCAGATGCTTTTTCAGAAGTCGTGTGCAGCCATAGGTAAAAGCGCACGAAAAGAATAAAAGTGCAATGACGCAGGTAGAGAAATGAAAGAATTCGCTCTTTTGCAGTACCGCGTATCGCAGTCCTTCGGTGATGTAAAGAAATGGGTTTGCGTAGGTAATGTATCCGAGCATAGGTGAAAAACTATTCATCACATACCACGGAGCCCATAATCCTCCAAACATGAATAAAGGATCGTTATATCGAGCCCATATTCGTCCAATTAAGCGTGAATTATTTACCAAGCAGACAACGAAAAAATGATACGCGCTCGTCAGTAGAGATGCAAGCAGCAAGAGTATAAACAGTTGAACATAGGAAGCGTTTTGGGTCTGAAATAGATGGCCGAGCGTGAGTTTTGCTATGGGAACAAACGGAGTGATGAGAATGAAATTCCGTAGCGTGGAAAATAGTATGTATTCTATGATAACCAATGGCGGTTTCAGCACAGACATCTGGTATGCAATGAATCTATTGCCTTCCATGTCAAACAGTACGGGAATTGCTTGTCTTGAGCTGAGGATAACCAAGATCAGAAGTACGCTACCTAAAATAAGTATGGTTGATTTTTCTCCGCTGTCAGCGCTAAATACGAGTGATCCCTGCAGATAACCAAATATCAAAATATATAACAAGGGAAAGATAATCGTACAATTTATAAATTCATTGATGAGTTGTGGGCGGCAGGTATAAAAGTCTCGTCTTAAAAACTGCCAGAAAACTGCAAGCGATTGATTCATAGATATACCTTATACAGGATTTAATTTTTTTTTAGTGCCAATAACCAGGAACATCCCGGTAAGTACAACCGATACTATGAGCATTGGAATGCATATGGTATATGAAATGCCATGCTCTGGACCAAATAATGTTGATCGTAATCCTTCCGCAACATAGGTCATTGGATTGCATAAGCATAGCACGCCAAACGAAGGCCAAAAAGCATAGATAGATTTCCACGGGAATAACATACTGCTAAAATACATTAACGGAGATAATCTGCGCGGCCACAAATTGGTCATAAGCCATTCGTAGCGGAGTGTATACGCAAAGGTTGTCAGCAATGTTCCCAAAAATAAGAATGAAAGTATGTAGACTAAGATGAACGGAATGACCTGCATCTTAACGATACCAAATTTTAGGTGCAGAAAGAGCGTTGCTCCTGCAAGCGATGGAGTGATAATGCATGCAGCATTAATAGATGTGGTGAGTGCGTGGAGCATCCATAAAAAATGAGTTTTTATTGGTAACGTAAGTTGATAATCAATGATGCGATTAAATTTAAAGTCAAAAACAATGCGGAGCGACTGTCCATACGTGGTGGAAACAACGGTTCCCAAAAGACTGCCAATGTATAATGCACCTATAAGATCAGGAGAGGCGCCCATGAGCGGGAAGAAATAACAAAAAATGAGTGCTTTTGTTACTGTTCCTATGCATCCATCAATAACAAAATTGTATAGGTGCTTTGACAGCACATACAGGTCGCGGGATAGCAACGCATAGAAAACGCGTATGCTATCGGATACGGTTATATTCATACTGCTTCTTTTTCATATTCTTTAGTGAGCTTAATAAATATTTCTTCTAAATTATTGAGTTGGTGTTGCTCTTTTAAAGTGGCTACTGACTCAATGAGTCGAATCTTTCCTTTGTGGAGTATGCAAATACGATCGGAAAGTACTTCTGCCTCATCAAGATAGTGAGTAGTCAAAATAGTAGTGATACCAGCATCTTTAAGTGATCGTATGAGTTTCCACAAAGTTCTGCGGATGTCAGGATCAAGACCAACAGTTGGTTCATCAAGGATGATTATTGATGGGGAATGCATTAATGCTCGGCCAATGAGTATCCGTTGTTTATTGCCGCCAGAAAGAGCGTTAACATTAAACTTGGCATAGCGAGTGAGTTCCAGTTGCTCCATAAGATTGTTAACACGATGCTGTATTGTTTCTTCAGGCATGAGCAGATAACGGCCAGCAAAGATTAAGTTTTCTTCCACGGAAAGCTCGGGGTCAAGATTCTGTTTTTGTGGGCAAAATCCGAGCGATCGTCGGTATGCAATCAAATTTGTATAAATCGATTCGCCTTTAAAAAGAATGGTACCCGATGTGGCAGGGTGTAGTGTTGCTAAAATAGAAGACAGCGTAGTTTTACCTGCGCCGTTAACACCGAGTAATCCAAAAATTTCACCTTCATTAATAGTCAGTGAAATATCGTTGAGTGCGTGTACAGAGGTTCCCTTATCGCTGCGGTACTCTTTGCAAAGATTGGTAATAGTAAGAATAGGCTTAGACACATGTGCTCCTGTAATAGGACGTGATTATGAACACATATAGTGTAATGAAATTCTTATTTTTCTGCAAAGAGGTTGTGCTTGTTGATCGTTACTTGAGGGCCTATTCAGACCAATCACTGGGTATTGCAACGATCGGACATTTCTTGTTCTTGATGAGTTTGGTATGGCAAGTGTTAAGGTCGTGGTGTTTATAATTTTGCTTTCGGTTGTAATAGCACATCCATAATAATCGGCATATGATCACTTTCTTCTTCTGGATTTGTGCCATAATAGACGTAGCAGCCGCGGATCGGCAGTTTCCATGTCTGTGCTAAATAGATGAGATCTACTCGTGTGCCGCTCCAGACGGTATAACGAGGACTAGGTATGCCTTTTTTTGCAAAGCTGTCAGTAAATCCAGCGCTTTCGATATAATCAAGGGTTTGTGTAGGGACTTGGGTAAGGCCCGTTCTTTCTTGAAAATTTTTCGTTAACAACTTCCATACCTGTTTTTGTGCAACATTGTATTGATAATCTTGTTTGCGTACTGCATTCCAGTCCGCAAGTAATACTTTATTTGGATATGTATCAGCACACGCATGTGCAATAAGTTCTTTGACTTCTGCTAAGCGTTTTTGTTCTGTTTCATCCCAGACGTCCAAATGTGTTCCGCATAGTGAGATTTTGTTGGTGTCTGGTAATGTGATAATTGTGTGAATGAAGTTGCGTTTTTCTCGTTTACTATATTGATCAGCATCATATGTTTTTTTGTATGGCTTTGTATCAAAGGGATATTTTGAAACAATCATATTGCCAAAAAGATGTCCTTTCCAGCGGTTCATCGGCATAAATGTTCTATATCGATACCCTAAATGAGCAAAATCATTATTTATTTTTTCTGGATCAAATAATAAAACTTCTTGAAGGGCTATAACATCTGCTTGTATATTTTTAATAGTATTCATAATACCTGCATAGGCAGGTTTTCTTTCAGGGCTTGTCCAAAAATGTACGTTGTAAACTGCTATACGAGCGATAGTTTTGTCATGTGCTGGTATTTTATCATTTTCACCAGCGTCTCGCGCTTTTTGGCAATCTTTTAAGAAAGAAGGGATAATTTCTTTTTTAGGTAAGCTGCCTGTTTGTGCGTAGGTTGTCCAGATGCTGGCAGGTTTGTATTCTTGTTCATCGATGGCGTTTGCGAGCGATGTGGTGATTAAGAAAATAGTGAAAAAGCTTTGTTTTAAAAGTTTCATAATAAGATTCGTATGATTGTGAGGCTTATCTTTGTACCATATAAGTGTATCAATTTTTGTTTCAGTTTGTCAACAGTTGCAATTGCTCTTCATCACTGCCTGCGAGCTGCGAGAAGCAGGCAGTGATGAAGAGTTTAAGTTGTTTATGCCATTGGTTGATTATTGTCTGTGTAATTGGATATTGTGTGGTGAAAGTACAATAATTTAGAGTTTATAAAAAAGGAGTTGATAATGATGCGGTATGTGATGCTCGGTATTCTTCTTATGGTACATGGATTAGCTGCAAATGGACTAGTCTATGAACAACCGCCGAAAGAGCTTGCGCAATTTAAAAAGGGTTTGCAAAGGAAACAGCAAGAATTGCATGAAGAAATTAAAACGTTGCGAAAAAAAGAACGGGAGTTGGAAGAATTAAAACAGAGGCAAGAAGAGGCATTACGCCGTTTTCAGCAACAGGAAGAATGGCAACATGAGGTATTGCAAGCGAAAAAGTTAGAAGAAGATGATGAAAGAGAAGAGCTAAAAGAAGAGCTGCAAGGTCGACGCACAAAAAAAAGACAGCACGTCCAGGTGCAAAAAGAGAAGGAAAAAAAAGAAGCAGCGCAACGTAAGATAGCGAAAGAAAAGGACGAAAAAGAATCAAAACGGGTGCAAGCAGCAAAAAAATTAATATATGAATTGCGAGAATTTTTTGATGGATATATACGGCGTGAGCTTGTGGCATATCGGGTGGCACCGCAACGCATTAAAGAGCTCGTAGATGACACTCTGCAGGACGTTTTGGATGTTGCATCAACATCGGTACGTTCTATTAATTTTGTGATTGATACGGTAAACGAAAGGGTGGCAGAGATCAGTACGTTGTTGCCGAGTAAAAATCTAGTTAATCATGTGTACGCAATGGAGCGATATCGAGCTGTAGAGAAACAGTAATACACGTTTATGTTGAATGATGAGGCCGGGAATTACCGGCCTTTTTCAATAGCTTTGCAATTATGATGTGGCAATTGCTCGTTTACAGAGGCGTCTTAATACTGTGGTCGATACCACTACGGCAGCACCAGTCAGGCCAGCACCAAGGACAAAACCAGCCATAGTACTATTTACCATGAAATCTGCTGCTTGTGATTCGCCACCAGGATAAAATCCCAGCAGACCATTCAGTGTTCCAAGACCTGCCCCGATTCGAAGTTTAATGGGGCGCGACTGCTCGTTTGCAAAGGCGTCTTAAGATTAAGGTTGGTACCACTACGGCACCAGTCAGGCCAGCACTGAGTACACATGCGTGCGCCACTTGGTGAGGGTTAAGTCCTGCTATAAGGCCATTTACCATTACGAGGGCAAGTCCGACAACGCCACCGGCTGCCGTTGCAGCGACTTGATCGCATCGTCTAGGTAGATTTGCGCACGATGTTTGCGTATTTATCGTGATTGTTCCTATAAAAAGGAACAACATCAGATTTTTCATTTTATCCTTTTGGTTGTGGTGAAATTATGTGATTTATGCGATTCAAGGGTACTTTTTTTAATAAAAATATCAAAAGATGATCAAAAATCCTTTAAGCCAAGAAATGTTTTGTTGAGCCCTTACGGGCGCGCAATTTTCTGGATTGCCACGCAAGCTCGCAACGACTGCGGGACATATCTTATGCTCTGTCGTATGTAACAAAGCCATGCATTATATTCTGGATCAGATGACAGTAAAGATTGGTGACACCATTATGGGGTCTAGCAGGGGGTATTGAGGGATAGATAAATATTATTAACGCTATTGGCATTCGCTAATCGTCATGGTGAGCGAAGCGTAGCCATCCAGTAATAAATGCGTCCCAAATGGACGCGACTTTGTTGTTATTAAGATAGCGGCTCTGATAACTATTATGTCGCGCTCAATCTGAGCGCACAGATTCTGGATTATTACGCTTTGATCATAATAACGGTGGGGACATACCATTCGCTTTCATTGCAAGATCGCTCTATGAATGAGTCTATCAACAGCAATATCGATTCATGAATGTACATTACACAAACCATCAGTACACATTGCAGATTATTAGGTTTTCTTTTACAGTTATAAGATATGTCGTTTTATCGATTCTTTATAACAAGGTAGGCTATGAAACTCTCCATTGCGTGGATTTTTGATCATATTGATGCTGACGTTACAACAATTGATATTGATCAGTTAGTAAAAAAATTTAACGAAACAACGGCTGAAATAGAGGGATTTCGTGCGGTATCATTTGATTTAGAAACGGTCTCTCTGGCACAGGTTATAGCAGTGGACGCTGATGTGGTAACAGTGCATAGTCCAGAATGGAATCAGACCTATACCTTACCAGAGCGGAAAAAAGTAGCAGTGGGCCACTGGTATTTCATTAAAAACATTGTACATGCGGATTGGGCAGGCATGGATCATTTTGGGGGAACGCGTATCGATTTGCTTCCTGCAATACATTGTGATGCATCGCTGCATGCAGGTGGATGGAAAAAATTAGTACAGACTTCTGATTATATTTTAGATATTGATAATAAGTCGATCACCAATCGCCCTGATATGTGGGGGCATCGTGGTGTTGCGCGTGAGATTGCAGCTATGTTTTGCTTGCCACTCAAACCAATTTCTGACTTTTTAGCTCCTATCGAAATTGCGCATCATGCTAACCATGCACCAGTATCATCAGATAGCCCTTTTTCTATAACCTTAGAGGCGCAAGGATGTTCACGTTTTGCAGGGTTATATGTTTCAAACATTACGTATCAACATTCTTTGTTGGCGATGGCGGTACGGTTTGCTCTCCTTGATATAAAGGCAATTGATGCCATTGTGGACTTTACTAATTATGTGATGTTGGATCTCGGTCAGCCTATGCATGCATTTGATGCAGATAAGATTGTGGCCAAAACTATTACCCCACGCATGGCCCACAAGCAAGAAAAATTACAGCTACTCGACGGGCAAGATATTATTTTGACTGGTGAAGACATCGTGATTTCTGACGGCAAAGATCCACTCGCTCTTGCAGGTATAAAGGGTGGCGCGGCAACAGCTATTTCCGACCAGACAACGGCATTATTTTTAGAATCGGCCTGTTTTAATGCGAGCACGATCAGACGTTCTGCTGCTCGACATAAAATACGCACTGATGCGTCAATGCGATTTGAAAAAACATTAGATCCAAATCAAACATCACAAGCGATTATGCGATTTGTTGCATTGTTAAAAAATGCGCAGATTCCTTATGCCGCCTCCTCTCGGATTGTTTCATGTGGAATAGTGATGCCAGAAAAAGTTATTGAGATAGAGCATGCATTTTTGCAAAGTCGGCTTGGTATCGAAATATCTCAGGAAAAAGTTATCGAAATACTTTCTCGTTTAGAATTTCAAGTGGCATGCACTGATAAAAAATATCATATTGCAGTACCATCATTCCGCAGCACAAAAGATGTGACTATTAAAGAAGATATTGTAGAGGAAGTAGGACGGTTTTATGGATATACCAATATTATTGCTGAGTTGCCATTACGGCGATCTGCGCCATGTGATGTGCATGCAGTATACCAGCGCCGTGCGATAAAAGCAGAGATGATTAATGGGTTACAGATGCATGAGCTTGAAAGCTATTCATTTTATGATGAAGATTTTTTACGAAGACTTGCATGGCAGCCAGATCATAGTCTGACCGTTTTAAATCCGGTTTCTGAAAATTGGCGGCAATTAGTGACATCATTGATACCGAATGTATGCAAAGCGGTTGATGATAATGCGGCAGAGTATGATCAGTTACGTTTTTTTGAATGGGCACGTACGTGGCAAAAAAGTGGAACAGATGCAATGGAGCGTAAATCATTGGCAGGGATTTTTTTTGATAAAAAAAATACGGTTGATTTTTATGAAACAAAAAAGTTATTAGAACAGTTTTTTTCCACCATATCATTGCCGATAACATGGCATAAAGCAGAGCAGGAACTTGATCCGTGGTTTGCTCCGTATCAAACAGCAGTGCTTAAATATGATGATGTGGTCATTGGTATTGCGGGAAAAGCGAATCAGCTCTTTTTAAATAAAGTGGTCGATGGTGATGCATTCATTTTTGAATTAGATGGTGACTTTTTACAAGATTATAAAAAGCCAATTGTGCGATATGTTGCGCCATCAAAATATCCCGCATCAGTGCGTGATGTCAGTATGTTTGTGCCGCTTTCATATACTGTGGATGCGTTAATAGATCGAATTACAACAGTGCATGGAGCGGTTGATGATGTGCAGCTGGTTGATCGATTTGAAAAAGATGAGTGGCTCGATAAACGTGCACTAACATTCCGATTTGTAGTACGAGATGTTGAAAAAACGATGACAAAAGATGAAGTTGATGGGGTGGTTTCACTCGTGCTTGAATCGCTCATGCAACTCGGTGCAGTAATTCGATGAAAAAAAAATGGTTGCTCTTTGCCTATGTACTTGTTGGATTATTGTTACTAGTTCTTGATCGCGTTAGCAAACATTGGGCTATCGTTCAGTGTGCAGATGGCTGGGAGATTAACAGCTTTTTGTCGTGTGATTTGACCTACAATCGTGGTATTTCTTGGAGTTTATTTGCATCACATGATGCAACAGCTTTTACCATATTATGTTTGTTTATTTCATTGATTATTATGCTTGTTGCTATGCATGCATATTTCCGTTGCAATAATAATCGAACCATTTGGGGAGAGGTGTGTGTTATCGCTGGGGCAGCTTCTAATTTGCTTGATCGCATTGTGTACACTGGAGTCGTAGATTTTGTTCATGTGAGGGCTGGCGGATATTCATGGCCGATTTTTAATGGTGCAGATGTTTTTATTGTTGTGGGGGTTGCTATCATTTTTCTTACTAATTATTGGGATGATACCGAGTAGGATAATGGAATAATGATCAAGCAGTGGATATTTCAGACAACAGATTTTTTATTGCGCACGATGGGCTATATCTTAGCGCCACCATTTTGTGCGAGCTGTAGAATATTTTTATCGGAGCGAGTGCCATTATGTGTGGCGTGCTCTGATAAAATTCTGCCGGTAGCATCATCGGTTATACCCATTACTCGGAAATATTCAGTTAAAATTCTCGCAGTTTCGCGGTATCAATTTCCTTTAAAGCCAATGATTATTTCAAAATCGCACGGTAATATTGTTGCGGCAATACAGTTGGGTGAAATTATTTGGCAAAAGACATATCTGCAGCATATGCAGTTTGATTGTATTATTCCCATTCCCCTTCATTGGACCCGCTTTGCGCGCCGTGGATATAATCAAGCTGATGAAATAGCAAAAGTGATTAGTCAAAAAACAGGTAAGCCGGTGGTGCATTGCGTGAGCCGTCAACGACGTACGGTGTTTCAATCATCGCTGCCAGCAGAACACCGATTAAAAAACGTGCAGGATGCATTTGAGGTGCATCCTGCATATCAATCTTCAATTGAAGGCAAGCATATTTTAATTGTTGATGATTTACTGACCACGGGCTCAACGCTTAAAGAAGTTGCACGTCAGCTCATTCGCTATAAACCAGCTTCGTTGACGGCAGTAGTTGCATGTCGCGTGTGTTAATTATTGGTTTTCTTTTTCTTCTGAGCTCTCGTTGCAATCCTCTTTTTGATCATCTGAAGAGCTTTCAGGTAAGCGTATTGCCAGCAGCTCTGCAACATCGGGAAGTAATATATTCCCTTGCCAGGCAGGTTCATTAGCGGGAATAAGATGTACGGCATTTGCAGGAGAGATGTCAGGATTATTAAGCCTTTGCACAGCGAGAGTAAGCTCATTTAGTTGTTGTAATAAATCGGCGATGTTGATGGAGCAAAGCTCTGCTGGGGCTTGAGTTGGATGTGTTGCAGCTATGTGTGCAAGTGATGCTAGTGATGTAGCTTGAGCATTGATTGCTTTTACTAATGATGTTGTGCTGTCTGAATCAAATGTAATCTGAGGATACTGCTCATGGAATTCTTTTAAATGATCTTTTCTTCTTGAGGCTTTTTTCGAGTGTTCATGGTGTCGGTTCAGTACTTGCTGTACACCTTGGTTATATATACGTTTTTGACCAAGCTGTGCAAGTTTAGCAAATTGACCGCTTTTTATTTGATTTGTCAGTGCGCGATCTGCATTTACAACGCTCGGTGATTGTATTGCTTCTCCGTAAACAGTTTGTCCAAGTCGTAAAGAGCTAGTGGTAAGGTGCGCAAATCCGTGAGCAACGCTTTTTACGCCATTGGTTGCTGAGGTTAGAACGTGCATGACTCCCCCAGATTGTTCTGCTGCGCCAAATATGGCTGACGATACAATGCTGGTCGATAAGCATCCAATTATAAATAGCTTATTCATAAGGCATTCCTTTGTATTAATTTTATAAATGAAATAATTCAGCACGAGTGTACTTAATCCATAATAGAAAATCAATCTTATATGTAATTTTTTTTGCGCAATGTAGTGGTGAATTGATGCATAATATGAAATTTTTCTAGTCTTAACCGCTGTTGCCGCTTTCAGATCTTGCATCAATATTGTAAATCAAATAATTTGTGATACTATACGTTTGATTATAAAATGAGTAGGTGATTGTGAAATTGGTATATTATAAACTGTTTTTATTTAAAGAGGATTATGTATGAACGATGCAAAAATATCGACAAGTAAATATCTACTGCTTGGCGCATTATCTTTAGTACTTGTTGCAGCACCTGGTTGTGCTCCGTTCGATTGGGTTAAAGATAAATTAGGCATGGGTAAAGGGGCGAGCTCGCATGCAGGGCATACACAGGCAATGGTAGATATGCAAGATCATTTAATGAAAGAAGGGCAGGAGCTTGCATCGTTAGATGGTGTTTCTATCATTTCGGATAAAAGTCTTGAGCGTGATTTCGCGCAGCTTATTGAAGAAAATCCACAATTAGGTCAAATTTTACCGCTTATGCCAGATGCACGTTATAACTTCTTGCAAGGTATGGTAAGCCAAGCGGTTGTTGATGCATATGTTGTTAAAAATGGTATTGATATGTCTGAAGATTATCAAAAAGATTTGGCAAATATGATGCGTTCAGTAAAGCGTATGCTGAATACAAAATATTTTGGTGCTGCAAATCCAGTAGTAGTAAGTGATGCTGATGTTCGAGAATATTATGATGATAACAAAATGAGAATTCCTGAGTTGTGTATTTCTCGTGGTGGTGTAAAAGCCGAAGGAATCATGTTCTCGGTAGAAGCAGAAGCAAAAGTGTTTGCAGCGGCAGCAAAAGGAAAAGATTTTGCGCAAGTGGCAAAGGTTCAAAAGCTTTCTGATAAAGTTGAAGATTTTAATTTTGTGAATGAGCAAAGTTTGGGTATTCATGTAACATTGCGTGATAAAATTGGTTCGTTGACAAAATTCCCTGCAACTGAAGTAGTTAAAGTGGATGACAAAACGGTTTGGGTTGTACGTGCAACTGAAAAGCAAGAAACAAAGTATGCAGAATTTGAGCAAGTACAAGCAGGCTTAAAGCAGTATATCGAAAAAGAACGTCGCATGGCGGTGTTTGATAAAGAGATTACACGCTTGAAAGAAGAGTATAAAGTTGTGGTAAATGATTCTTATTTTAAGAATAAAAACGAGCAATCATTGGCTCAAACAACAGAATTATCAGATGAAATGATGGATATGCATGCAGATGAAGCAGTTGACGTAGCTGCACCTAAAGCTGCATAATATGGTACGTTATATAAGATAGTGTAAAGGGGAACTGTTAGGTTCCCCTTTTGTGTATACCACAACAGGGGATTATATGAAAAAATTGTATTTTTTAACGATGAGTTTGATTATCTTTTTTGGTTCTGCTTCGTGCTTGCAGGATGTACAGTATGGGCAGTTAATCGATACGATATCAGTAACGCTGTATGCGGAAAATGATACTGATATTATTATGCAATCAGAGATTGATCGTCCAGGAATCGATGGATCCATGCGCTCGCAAAAGAATCTTGTGCTTGAAAAAAGAATGGGACAAGAAGCAAAAAAATATAAGATGATTCCAGATGAAGAAATGGTAGATAAGAGATTAAAAGAGGTACAGCGCATAAATAATTTGACCCATGAAGGGCTTAAACAGGCACTAGCAGCAACTGGATATACCTATGAAGAAGCGCGTGAGCAGTTTGCGCAAATGACCGCCATTAGTAACTTATTGGACGTCAAAGTTCGTACACTGGTGGTTGTTACTGAGCAAGAAATTCAGAATTATTTTGATAAGAATCCGATTCAAGAGCCTACTGAATATTATGTTCAGCGTGCGGTGGTCAAGGTGAGTGCAGAGCTTTCCAAAGAAGAACTGTATGACCAGTTAATGACAGAAAAAGGGGTATCCGATTTAGTGTGGTTGGAGCCATTTTGGATTAAAAAGGAGGAGCTTGCAGAAGATAAATTTTTTATTACTGAGTTACAAGTAGGTGAAATTTCTGCTCCGCAAGAATTATCCGATGGATTTGAGCTGTTCAGATTACAAGAAAAACATGATGAGCGTGTTGTACCGTTGCAAGAGCGTGAGCGAGAGATTGCAAATGATTTACGCAGAGCTCGATACGATCAGCTGATGGAAGCGTATTATACAGAACTGCTCAATACTGCCTCTATTGTGTATTTGTGAAATCGGTAGTGATAATAATCGTGAGTAGCATCTTCTAATGTTTGCTGAGACACAAGGCGCTTATATAGTTTGTATATAGGCGCCTTTTAGTATTCTAAAATGAAAATTACATGCCAAAAAATCCAATATCGGCAGCTGATGCAATCATTGCTTCTCCTGCAGCCTCTGTCCTTCCTTGCTTAAAGGCATCCTCAATACGTTGGTAAATAGCTTTGGTCCTTCCGAGATTAGTGTCGGCACCCGCTGCTTTCAGCAGATAAATCCCCTTGTTTATTTTTTGCATTTGTATTGGCGGAAAGTACGGAATTTTTTTTGCACGATCACGAAGTATTGCAGCATTTTTGATGAGCTCGGCAGTAGTTAATAAGTCTTCTTTTATGCGCCAAATGCGTGCGGTGCGATCATAAGATCCGGTGACGATGAATCGGTTGTCAGGGCTGATAGCTACTGAAGTTATGGCTGTATGGCCTTCAAGAATATGCAGGAGTACTCCTGTGGTGGCATCCCAAATACGTGCGGTGTTGTCGAAAGATGCCGTGACGATGAATTGGTTATCAGAGCTGATAGCTACTGACCATATTTTGTTTGTATGACCTTCAAGGATATGCAGCAGTGCTCCCGTAGTTGCATTCCAAATGCGTGCGGTGTGATCCCAAGATCCGGTGACGATGAATTGGTTATCAGGGCTGATAGCTACTGAATTTATTGTGTCTTCGTGACCGGAGAGTATGTGCCGTACTTTTCCATCAGCAGCATCCCAAATGCGTGCAGTGTTGTCGGGAGATCCAGTGACAATGAATCGGTTGTTAGGGCTGATAGCTACTGAAGTTATTATCCATGTATGGCCTGTCAGGGTATGCAGCAGTGCTCCCGTAGTTGCATTCCACATGCGTGCGGTGTAATCCCAAGATCCGGTGACGATGAATAGGTTATCAGGGCTAATAGCTACAGAATTTATTTTGGATCTATGGCCTTCAAGAATATGCAGGAGTACTCCTGTGGTGGCATCCCAAATACGTGCGGTGTTGTCGAAAGATGCCGTGACGATGAATTGGTTATCAGAGCTGATAGCTACTAACCATATTTGGTCTGCATGGCCTTCAAGGATATGCAGGAGTGCTCCTGTGGTGGTACTCCAAATGCGTGCGGTGTTGTCCCAAGATCCGGTGACGACGAATTGATTATCAGAGCTGATAGCTACTGAATATGGCCTGTTTGTATGGCCTTCAAGGGTATACAGTAGTGTTCCTGTAGTAGCGTCCCAAATTCGTGCAGTCTTATCGTCAGATCCCGTGACGATGAATTGGTTGTTAGGACTGATAGCTATTGAGGTTATGGGCGCTGTATGACCTCTTAACGTTTGCGAGATGATAGTTGCATGTGGATCAGTAAATGTTTTTTGTGCCATGCGGTCTATTATATGCGTTAATTCGAGTGGGAAATCCGGTTCTAATAGTTTTTGCAGTTCTGCATCACTATATTCTATGAGGCGGCCGCCTCG
>DASZBJ010000033.1 GCA_035944115.1 Candidatus Babeliales bacterium | reverse complement strand
CAGATCAAATTAATTATCATCAAAAAAGGTTTTCTCATCCTTCGTATCGTTTCGAACCACAATTTTCAAATACATTTGGGCAACCTGTTGTTTTAGGTGCTTCCCAGACTCCTGTTACAATTAATATTCCTCCTGAAGTGTTTAATCTGTCTCAATCATACCTTTTGTATTCTGTGAATTTGCCAACTGCCGGAGCACTAATTACATTTGGTATGCTACAAGCCTTAAAAGAAATCTCCCACATACAATATTATTCAGGTTCCAGTATGTGGATTGTTGACATCGACAATTTACAGAACTATCTTGATATTCTCCTGAAAAAGGAATTAGCTCGAGATGAATTTTTGTCTGAAGATCCACTGGTTGGTATCTCCTCGAATAACAGTGTCGTGAATGTTGTCCCTGCCTTGAGAAACACAAATCAACAAGCCGCAGCAAATAACAACTTGGCAGCTAATCCGTCAAGTGTGAATTATACCGAACCAGCTTATTACCAGGTCGGTGCCCTAAATACAGGAGTTTCGTATGAAGTTCAATTTCCTTTGAAATTGATCAAGAATACAGCATTTGCAATTGACAAAAATATGTATTTTGGACAAACAACATATCTTAAGGTTTATTTTGGACCTGTCTCAAAAATTTGTTACGCCAGTACCTCCAATAGCAATCCAAGCGCGGGAACTAAAATAAGTTACGCACAATCGGCCCCCCAGCTGCAGGTATTTTATACACTGCACCTGTTCAACCAATTAACTTCCAACTTATGTTGGCTGTTGAAACTAACCAAGATCTTCGAACAATGATTATGAATGAGGTTCAGTCAACTGGATTATCATATCTGATCCCCTATGTGCAAGCGTTTAAAGCTTCTAATACTGGTACCTCTCAGAATATTAGTATTCAACTCGACCAGGGGAATGGTCGTTCACTTATGAAGGTCTATCACAGTCTTTACAACAGTCAAGAAGATTTAGACACCGCTTATGATCATGCAAACACCCCAACAATTGCAGGAACAACTGACGCCCTCAATGCTCCAGTTGCTCAGAAAGTTACCCAATATTACACACAATTGAATGGGAAAAGAAATCAGGATATAACTATCGATTGCACATACTCAGGTGGATTTCTTGATTACATGCAACACAAAAGACAATTGCGGGGAAGTATTCTCAGTAATCTGAATGTGTATCAATACAACTGGTTCCACTGTGATGATTGGTCCGATTTTGGTCCCCGATACGACCAAGATAATTCAGGAGAGTTAATTTCAGGCATTCCTATGAGTGTCGCCCCTCTCACGTGGAGTTTTGTTGGAGTCATGATTCGTCCAGCAACGACTAACACAAATACCTTTCAACATTACACTTGGTTTGTTTTTGTCAAAAAACTCACAATGGCACCCGGCCAAGTTCTTGTTCAGTAATTTTATTCTTGAGATAGATTATAATTATGCGAGATATTATCGATCGACAAACATTTATTTTTTCTAGATACGCCTGATCCAACAGTAATTAAGACATTCATCAATTTAAGATTTGCAGCAGATGAACTAT
>DASZBJ010000032.1 GCA_035944115.1 Candidatus Babeliales bacterium | reverse complement strand
GTGCCTGTTTTGCCCGCTGTATACAGTTCTAAGGCATTTAATTTAAATTCTTTATCATAAATTCTTATTTTTCTCATAAAGTCCCTCGTAATTGTTAGTTTACTACAAGTTCTTCATGTCTACAAAAGTGTAGCAGGATCAAAATTCAAATAATTATCTATTGTGTCGCGCCTTGCCGGCGCACAAGCTCCTGGATTGCTTCTCAGGCTTCCCCCTCCGTTAGGACTACGGCGGACAAGCGCAATGACGACGGTTGGACACTCATTACGTAACAGGCCAAGTCAACCAACGGCCAGATTTTTAAAGTGATTTTCGGATAAGCTCTAAATTATGATTGCCGATTTCTTTCATTATACTCATCAATTTGCACCTGCAACCATTGAAATGATGCTGCAATAATATCTGGGCGTTTCCTAATCCAATGGTCCATACCATCAACTCTAAAATAGGTAATCGGACATCCCGCTTTTGTAGCTTCCATCACAAACTGATCGCACGATTGTAAAATAGTATCCTTGGTACCGACAACTACTAAAAAGGGTGTCACTAATTTTGTATAATTGCACAACGAATATTCTAATGCATCTGCATGATACATATGACTCATACCCAAAAATTCTTTATCTACTACAGGATCTTCAAGGGCTTGATCCATGCGAGCATCATACTCTTTTCTGCACCGAGGAAGTTCCATCATATACGGGATGTATCGATGCATCCAACAGGGGGCTAATGAGCATAATTTGACCCAGCTTTTCAACCACCATGGCAACTGCTTTTTCATCTCTGCTACAAATCTCCACAACTCTTCTCGCCAACTCCAATCACCTGCGCCTACCCAGTTAATCGTCGCAAGCGTTAATTCAGAATATTGCTCGGTTAATGTCGTCACCAAAGGGCCACCTTCAGAAACGCCTAAAAAAATAACTTTTCCATTCCATCCCGCTGGCGGATACAATTTTAAATATTGCAATACTGTTATATGATCCCACAACCGTTGCGATCGAGTATAATGCTCCATAAATGCAGGTAAGTCAACATGGTCTCCATCAACTCCCCATTGCTCTACCGTCAATACTGCAACATTCATATCCAAAAATTCTTGTAAAAAATAACGATGAAAATGAATGATACTCTGCACATTTTCTTTATTAGAAGATCCTCCACAGAGTATTGCAATCGGATAGTTATTCTCTTTTGGCTCACTAAAATAGTAGATCACATCAGGAGCAGAATTTTCAAAACGGGTCACGGTAAACCGAGATGATGCAGGAATTGTATACTTTAACCCCCTTGATCGCTCGCTCTCAGTATATTTATATGGTGTAATTTCTTCATCCATAGCAGAAAAAACAACGCCGCAATTACTCGAAAAAAACAATAGATACAGTATAATTTTTGTTACCTGCATGACATACTCCTCTTTATACCACCACATATTCGTGTATACACTTACCTCGTCATGCTTAATCTTATGTGAAACTTGCAGTAGATTCTACCTAAAATTTTTCCTGCCATAAATAATCCCGACATTACGCCGGGATTATCATTAAAGTCTTTTATAAGGAGTAAAATCATTTTTGCTGCATCGCTTCTTTGTACGAAGGTGGCTGTGCTGCATCTTTCTCCTCATCAGGCTTTACATATGCCGGTGGTGCATCATTTTCTGCTTTCATCTTTGCTACCTCATTCCTAACTTGATCTGACGCTGCTTTCTCTGCAACACGTTTTGCCGTTGCTGCAGTCTGAGCATTCATCTTTTGCATATCACGCCTCATATCAGCAGAAACCTCACGTACTTTACCAACAACTTCCTTTGCTTCCTTGCCAATAATTTTTTCTGCTTTTGCACCTACAGATGCTAAAAAAACTTGTACTTCCGCTCGCACAACTTCTGCTTCATGTTTTGCTGCATTTAAAAATGTCTGTGCCTGCACTTGTGCTACAGCCAATTTATTACGAGCTTCTGTTTCAGCTTCTTTTCGGATACCTTGCGCGTGAATTTCTGCTGCATGCAGCGTGTTATCATGTGCTAAAATATTTTTCAATAATTCTTTTACGACATAATCGCCTTGCGAAGCTGCTTCTTTTATCGCAAGTAATCGTTGTTGACGTCCTGCAAAGGTAATACCGTAATCAATTGCATCTTGCTCCGTAAAATAATTACTACGCTTTAAAAACAATATGCCTCGTTGCTGTTCCAATGAATACTGTCTATTGAGTTGGTATGCTAATGTATTGCCAATACCGACAGCACATAAATCTTTCAACATCTCCACCGATTCATCCGTGCATCTGAGCGCCATGTCATGTGCGGCGTCAAAACGAAGCTTACTGATAATTTCATAACGCCTTTGCAAATTCGCCACATCCTGATCATTCATTCTCCGTACAACATCCTGAGGATTTCTAAATCCAAGCGCATGTATCACAACATATCGCTTTTTGAGCCTTTCGATATCAATCCTGCTCATTTCTTTTGCCATTATTTCTGCATCTGGATACTGAAATCTCTGTAATAAACTCAGCCTTGTTAAATATTTTTGACGTTGCATCTGCCCACGGCCCAATGTGGCATTATACAACCGTCGTAGACAATGCGGCTGCTGTTTTTGCTCTGCTGCAACTGATTGCTGTGCAAGCATAGCACCTTCAAATAGTGCAATGCATAATAATACGTTAGTAAATAGTATCCGCGTATTCATAAATAAGATCCTTAATAGTGTTGTATGTATCATCTATCAGCAAGCATTATATACTGTTTTGCGGTTTATTTATAACCACAATTGATATTTTTATAGAATACTAAAAATAAAATTCATCCGATAAAAACCGTTTTTAACTCTTCTTCAACACCTGCAGATACTGTAAACGCTTTTCTATCTTTTTTCGTCACCACAATATCTTTCAGTACGCCATCAACAAAATGCGCTGCTGTGTCATCTTCCAATGCAATGCCTGGAAGCACGATCCCCTGTTTGGTAAAATCAAGATACGTGGGACGCCGTTCTGGTTCACTATCATAATGAGGACAACAACTGCCTTTTAATATCCCAAGGCCCTGTAACGCTCCAAGCGGCCACACTGAATCGGTAATGCATTGCTCAAACCAACAAATTGCCCCTGCGGAAACACCGCTCAAGACAATTCCTTTTTCATATGCTTCCCGTAACAATGCGTCCATACCCCATTCGCGCCACAGTGCAAGCATGCTCCGCGTATTACCACCGCCAACGTATATTACATCTTGCGCAAGAAGATGCCCTTTCCAATTATTTTTAACGCTGCCAAATAAAGAGATATCAGAAGGCTGCGCCCCTAACGCCAAAAAAGTTTTATAAAACCATACCATATATTCTTTCGATTCAGCGCTTGCTTGAGATAAAAAACAAACTTTTGGATTTTTTTTACCCGTTTGTTCAATCAGGTAATGCCCCATATGTCTCGCTTGGTCATCTGCACTGCTTCTTACAAAACCGCCGCCGCCAATTGCTATAATTTGTTTCATGGATTTATCCCTTTTTTAATTTCTTTTCCATTGCATAGTTAATAAAAGATACACCGTTTTTTACCACCGTTTGTTCTTTAACCACCACAAATCCTACACGTTCTGCCGGTACTTTTGCCGTGATACTACAATCGGTAGTAATTTTTTCTAAACCAAGATCGCGAGCAGCCTGTTCAATTGCTTTTAAAAGGCGAAATGCAACCCAACGCCCTTGATAATCTTTATGAATATACAAATGATCCAAGTACCCATCGCGAGTCATATCTGCAAAGCCAACAATCTTCCCATCGATTTCTGCCACGAAGGTAATATTTTTTGTGAATTGCTTCTGCCAAGATTCAAGCTTATTTTGCCAATGTTCAGCATTCATTTCTTCTGGCGCCCACATCGCAACTTGCTCAGGAGAATAATGCTGAATGTTAATCGCGTGTACCGCATCACGAAAGAGGGTAATTAACGCAGGAGTATCGGATAACGAAAATGGACGAATTACTATAATGAAAGACATGTGATATTCTTTATTGATATATATAAAAATCAAAAAACGTATGCGATTCAATATAGCGCAAGTAGTATGTCTACGCAATGACATGAGAACGCATGTTGGTGATAGTTAAAAAAGGTATAAACGCATGAATAACGATAATTTGACGCAAGAATATAAAGACTGGATCTTAAAAGCAATTAACTACCATTTTCCTACTGCAAAAGTAATTTTATTTGGTTCTCGCGCCCGTGGAACAAATTCTCCAGGGTCAGATGTGGATTTAGCATTAGATACTGGTGAAGTAATTAAACTGGGTGAAATGGCTCGCACACGAGTGACATTAGAAAATTTACCCCTTGCTCTCGAAATCGATATTGTTGATATGAATAATGTTCCCGATCAACTCAAGCAAATCATATTAAAAGATGGCATTGTATGGAAAGAGTAAAACTAGATTTTATACAGCTTAACAAAGCCCTTAAAACACTAGAAGAAGCTTTGAATCTCCAAAAAGAATTAACCGTCATAAACAATCAGAATTATATAGGTGGACATATAAACCTGAAAAAATCAATGCCTACCTCTTTTGCGCAATTATCTCATGAATTCGTGGCTCATTAGATTCATTTGTTGTGGTGTTAAAATAATGTATTTTAAAATCAACAAACAAATCGAGCAACTCTTGCTTAGTAAAAAAATTCATATTTTTGCGATCGAACTTAGAAAACTTTTCAAACTTAGGATCAAAAAAATGACCTACAAAATATCCCCCTGGCTTGATTTGTTTTATTACGCTATGCCATACCGCTACAAAATTATCAGGAAGTACAAATGGCATTGAAAGGCTGGCAACAAATACATCCGCTTTCGGAACTATGCTCCAATCAACCTGGCTAAAATCGCTTTTAATTGTCTGTAATTTTTCCGCAAAATGGGCCGCATCTGTTTTTTCTTCTAGGTACATAAAAGCTGCATCCTGAGCGTCAATAGCAGTAACAGAAAAGCCATGTTGCAACAAAAAGACAGTTTCATTGCCATTACCAAAACCAAAATCTATGGCATGCATGGCATCCTTTTTTTCTATAATATCATTAATCGCCCGTACAATAAGCTCACGTGGTGGATTATTGTTATGCTCTTGAAAATAAATGTTCCATCGATTGGGTTTAAAGACATAAAATAGAACGGGAACTACTAAAATAATGAAAATTGCTATAATGAATCGCATGGCATATTCTTTATTGATATATATAAAAATCAAAAAACGTATGGGATTCAATATAGCGTAAGTCTCATACCTAAGCAATTACATGAGAAAGCGCTTTTGGGATAGTTAAAAAGGAATAAACACATGAAACAAGAACAACTAAAAATAGCACTCCTTGCCTACAATCCTACCGAGCAAGAAACTGAATTTAAAAAAATCATTCTGGATTTTTTATCAACCAGCGAGAACGTTTTTGAACGATCACATTGTTGTGGTCACATAACCGCATCATGTTGGCTACTCAACAAAGCAAGAACGCATGCGCTTATGATGCATCACAAAAAACTGGACCAATGGTTTCAACTTGGTGGTCATTGCGACGGAGACACAGATACACTTGCTGTTGCGATAAAAGAAGCACAAGAAGAATCAGGAATCAATGATATAATCCCGTTAAGCAGTGACATATTTGATATAGATATCCACTGGATTCCGTCTAACAAAAAAGAGGCCGGTCATTATCATTATGACATTCGGTATCTTTTGGCAGTAAATTCGGATGAGCAAATAATCCAAAATGCTGAATCAAATGAGTTGCGATGGATTCCAATGAATGGAACGCTGCCTACAAATAATCAATCAGTAAAGCGCATGTTTGATAAATGCAGAGAGTTACTGGCATTTAACATTGCATCCCCTTTTAAACAAGTTTCGAACCAACAGCTTTGAGACAATTCCTTCGCATCCTTGCTATTTGTACTTTTATATGCTACACATAACAGTATGAAGATACCTACAGTAATTCTTACCAATCATTCTTGTTCTCAGAATTCTCCTATCACTTGCTTGTCGGTGTCTATCATGTGTTGCGTCCTATCCTTTACCTACGGCTCTTTTACTACTTTATCCGGGGACTGCGCCATATCTATCCAATAATTAAAAGAAAAATTAACAAGGCTCATACAAAACCCCGGTAGAAATATCGGGGTTTTTTGTTTGCCCAAAGTAATAAAAACAAACGGAAAGACATGACTAAAACGAAAATAATTACATCTCAAATTTCCACTTACCTGAAAGGATGTCTATGAAAAAGCTTTTTATCATTGCTGCACTTGCTATAACATTCATTGCAAGTTTTACCGTCATCAAGCAAATACACAAAACAACTCCTACTGCCGCATACACTATTGGGATTTTACAAACCGCATCACACCCTGCTCTGGATGCTGCTCGGGATGGTTTCATCCAAGAGTTAACAAATATCATGGGCGATACTGTAGCGTTTGTTATACAAAATGCACAGGGCTCAGTAACTCAAGCACACACCATTGCACAACAATTTCACACAAATAAAAAATATACAGGATTTTTTGCCATTGCCACTCCTGCAACACAGGCGCTTAGTGCAGTAGAAAAAAAACGGCCAATTTTTATTGCAGCAGTCACCGATCCAAACGCGTTAGGAATTATACATCCAACAACGAATGTTTGCGGCACGAACGATATGGTGGACGTACCAGCCACTATAAAAATGCTTAAACAATTACTGCCGCAGGCAAAGACTGTTGGGATTTTATATACTTCCGGCGAACTCAATTCCATTACATTAGCAGAACAAATGCGCCAAGAACTTGCAGAATCACATGTAACTGCATTAGATTTCGCGGTCAGCAGTGAAGCTGATATAGCAGCAATCGTCGAACTGGCGTGCAGAAAGTCTGATGTGATCCTAGCACCCACCGATAACACCGTTGCATCAAGTATTGCACTGGTCACATCCCTGACAAAAAAACATAAAAAGCCAATAATTGCCTGCGACAACACACTCGTTGCGGCAGGCGCTTTAGCTGCACGTGGTGTTGATTATATGCTCAGCGGAAAGCAAACTGCACACATTGCATACCAAGTACTTATTGAAGGGAAAAAAACATATGCATTACCCATTGAACAAGCGTTAACCGATCGTATCTTCGTTAATAAACATTATTTGGATGAGCTCAATATAACCATTCCTGAAGCAATTAAAAATCTTGTACACGTTATAGACCAGTAAAAACAAAGGTAATATCTATGTATTTAAAAAAGACAATATTGACGGTTACTGCACTAACAATCGTTAGTATTCTTGCCTATACCAAGCAAACAAATTCATCTCTGTACAAAAACAAAACGATTATTGGCATCTTACAAACCGCATCACATCCAGCTCTGGATGCCGCTCGAGATGGGTTTATCGCAGAATTAAAAAATAAGATGGATGATTCCGTCGAATTTATTATACAAAACGCCCAAGGTTCTGTTACCAATGCACACACGATTGCGCAGCGCTTTCATATTAACAAAGCGATAACGGCGATCTACGCAATAGCAACTCCAGCAGCACAAGCGATGGCAACAATAGAAAAAGATAAACCAATTATTGTTGCCGCAATGACCGATACACAAATATTAGGAGAACAGAATAACATTTATGGCGTAACTGATATGATCGATATGCATAAACAGATTGAAATGATTCACCTATTACTTCCTCATGCACAAACAATTGCAGTACTATACAACACTGCTGAACTCAATTCGATTATTCAATTGCGGCAAATCAAACAAGAACTTAATACTTTTAACATTGCACTTATAGAAGTCGGCATACATCAAGAAAGCGATATTCCCAACGCAGTAAGTTTAGCATGTCGCAAAGCCGATGCCATTATATGCCCTACTGATAACATGCTTGCTTGCGCTATGAGCTTTATTGCCACCACAGCATACAAAAACAAAAAACCTCTCTTTGCATGCTATAACCAAGCAGTAGAACAAGGGGCACTTGCTGCACGTGGAGTTGACTACGCAGAACATGGAAAAAGAGCTGGTTACATTACACACACACTGCTTACTACAACAAAAGATAACAGCACGCTACCCATTGAACATGCAGCAACTGACACCATATACGTTAATGCAAAAATATTAAAAGCACTCGAACTTATTATTCCCGAATCATTACAAAATCACGTTATTTTAATTGAGGAAAAACAATGATAGAACTGTTACAGGTCGCACAAGGCATTATAGAGCGTGGGCTTATATTTGGCATAATTGTTGCAGCAGTATATGTATCTTCACGCCTGATTAATTTTGATAATTTGGCAGTTGAAGGAGCATTCGGACTTGGCGGTGCCACAACCGCCCTACTCATAGTGTGGAACGTTCATCCATGGCTTGCACTTGCAGGTGCGGCAGCCGCTGGTGCTATCTCAGGTATTGCAACGGGGCTATTGCATACAAAATTAAAATTAAACAATCTGATTAGCGGTATTGTGGTCACCACTGCACTCTTTTCAGTCAGCTTAAAAATAGCTGGTTCGAATATGACACTCACCAACAAACCTACTATCTTTACCCTTTTACCTGATGCACTAGCTCCTTACCAAGCACTAGTGTTGCTTACTCTATTCTGCATCATACTTTTTTCTCTTATCAACTGGTTGCTCAAAACAGAAGTTGGATTTTTACTCCAAACGGTCGGCAACTCTCCACAAACGCTTACTAACGTTGGTAAAAATGTACATAGCTATATCATTTTCGGACTTGCTTTATCCAACGCACTCGCTGCAATCAGTGGCGCTTTGTTTATGCAATATGCAGGATATTTTTCGATATGGACAACCGTAGGCGTACTCATTATCGGTCTTGCTGGTATGATCATCGCACAAACGATCAGTACGCAGTTTGGCATAACACTGCTGTTCGGTACAATTGCATATCAAACGATCATTGCTCTGACTTTTGAACTACAACTGGATCAAGATTGGAACAAGCTCATCACCGCATTACTTATTGTTTTATTAATTGTTATTAAGCAATCATTGCATAAAAATAAGGATTTATCTCATGCTACAACTTAACAATGTTGATCTTTGGCGCGGCAATAATCATATTTTACGTGCTCTATCATGCGATGCGCAACACGGCGATTTCATTGTCATAGTTGGCGGAAATGGTGCTGGAAAAAGTACGTTTTTTGATACCATTGCGGGAAAGATACAACCGCAAAAGGGATCTATTATCCTTGATGGCAAAGATATTACTCAGTTACCTGAACTGAAGCGCGCCGGAATGATTACTCGTATTTTCCAAAACACACAGCTGAACTGCGCGGGATCTATGACAGTCAGGCAAAATCTTGCTATGGCTCATTATAGTCGTCGATCTGCAAAACTGGTCAACGGCATGCAAGCAATGCCAACCGCTCGCGCGCAGCAGATTATACAGGAGATTGCCATGGACGTTTCAGTACTAGATAAACCAATGAATGCCTTGTCAGGAGGTCAACGGCAACTCATTGCTTTTGTAATGGCGACACAACTGGTACCAAAACTCTTATTGCTTGATGAACCAACCGCTGCACTCGATCCACAGGCTGCCACAATATTACTCAAATATGCCGCACAATTTATCAAACAACATTCTATTACAACGCTTTTAATCACCCATGATCCCCATATTGCACTCAGCATTGGTAATAAAGTTTGGGTACTAGAAAACGGTAGCATTACCCGACAATTTGGACCTGCAGAAAAAAAGAATCTTAATCCAGAGAAACTTATTGGACAAATCGATTACGCACAGCTTGCGGCATAAAAATTATTGTTATTTTTAACCTTTTTACATTTTAAGGAATTCTTATGAATACCCAAATCTCTACCACACTTATCATCCTTGCATTAGCAACAACACCCATTACTGCAATGCACCGACTTATGAGCCCTATTCATCGTGCACGACTTGGCACCCGCATACTTTCATCTCACTCCCAGGGACCCCGCTTGGAGCATCCCTTTAGTCACTCCTTATCCATATACCTATAAATACGCTGGCAAAGAATACTTCATAGAAAACAGCATGCAAGCGGGGGAAGAAATTCACCGTCAAATTCTAACGCTTCGCAAATTACAAACATATTTCAAAAATATGCCAGAATCACCTGAAAAAGATCTGCAACAGCAATTCGTGTGGCGAGCAGATCAATGGTTGCTCCTTCTGATTGGTACCAAAAAACACGGGCGTAGCATATAAGCTTACGTCGACACATACTGTAATTACTTGAAACTTCACTTTAATGCATGAGCGGATCAAATAAAAAAATTATTTGATCCACTTTCATTTCTGAAAAGATGGCATTGTAAGTCAAAACACGATGCATAAAAACATCCTGTCTAAATAGTTGCTTTATTGAGCATAAATATTGTTACATGACATTAAAAATATGAAAGAAGTAATTACGCCTCCTGCATAAAACAGAGGAAACTGATATGAAAAAACTATCTTGGCTCAGTAAAGACTTAATTGGCATCAGCTTTACCAGTTTATTTAATGACTTTAATCACGAAATGACCACGGCATTATTACCGGCGTTTATTGAACAGATGATTGGAACAATGCACGCACCACTTGCATTAGGAATAATAATGGGCTTTGCTGATGCCTGTTCTATGATCATGAAGTTGATTTCTGGATGGCTGACAAATCATGTAAGATATTTTAAACCTATATTAGTTATTGGCTATGCAATCACCCCTATTTTCACCAGCCTCATTGGAACCGCGCTCCATATTTGGCAGGTTTTTCTTTACCAAATAATTGCGTGGATGGGGCGAGGATTGCGAGAACCTATGAAAGATGTTTGGCTTTCACAAATTTCCTCTCCACCTGATTACGGAAAAGTATATGGGTTCAATAGAGGGCTTGATACCTTGGGTGCAATTGCAGGACCTACACTCGCTTTTTTTACCATAAAATACTGTACGTTACCGTACAATTTTTTTATTGCTTTTATTCCCGGCATAATCTCAGTATTAACTCTCATTTTCCTAACAAGTAATTATAAGAAAAATACTGCTCCATTACATCCAATAACCTTCAATGAGCAAATTGCGCAACTGCCATTTCAATTTAAATATTTTACTTTTGTTATGTTTGTTTTTGGTATCGCTAATTTTAATAAAACGCTGTTAATCTATCGAGCACAACAAATGTTCATGGGCCAGACAAATATATCTATCATTGCAACAGGATGGACCATCTTGCTCTATATTCTTTTTAATATAATTCGAGCACTGAGCGAATTCAGTATCGGTTATCTCAGCGATTACGTAGACAGGAGAATGCTACTCGGTATTTTTGGCTTTGGTTCTTTTATTATTACTACTTTCACACTGCTCTTTGCAGAAACTCAAATCTTTTTATGGATGATTATTTTTATGAGCGCTGGGCTCTGCACGGGAACAGTTACCGCAGTAGAAAAATCATATGCCGCACAATTATTACCCGAAGAAATGAGAGGAATTGGTTTTGGTCTTTTACAAAGCATCGACGGCCTCGGGGATCTATTTTCAAGTGTTATTGTCGGTACTGTATGGACATTCTTATCACCTCAATCCGCCTTCGCTTACTCTTTGCTTGTAACAATTGTGGCTTTGATTCTTATGTTATTTGTAAAACAAGAGCCCCTGAACAACCCTCCTGAAAAGATACTGTAACGAACGAACCGTATCCGCAAGTGCATGCTAATAATGCTGATGATTACACTGCATAACTAAATACACACATCAAGCGCATGTGTTGTTTTATTGCGATCATGCAATTCCTTTTTTATTTCTTCAAAAGCTTACGCCTTTTTGTCTCTTGCTGCGCCACATATGCCTGGCGAGCCCGTGTAACAGCTGCAACTATTCGCGGACCAAATCGTGACTCTTTTGGTTTCCAAATGTGTACTGCGCCACTACCTTTCCCCGCACAAGCGCGCGTAACAAGATATTGACCTTTCAGACCAATCATAACGTGCTTGTCTTTCCCATCAATTGCAAATCTGCGGATGTATGCCCTCGTCTTGGCATCATATATATTTACAGTGCCATCATCGGCAACCATGAGAAACTTATCACCATCGGCAAACGAAGGTCGTTGAAAGCCAATCGGCAAAGTGGCTACGTCTTCTTTATCCTCTGTTGTTCGTAGCAGTGCTAATGTCTTAGGATCCCATACAGATATCTTCCCTGTATGCTTTGTCGCTAATGAGTGGCCATCATCGCTCAACGCTACCATCTGTGCATCGTTACACAGGATGTAAGGGAATAACCACGCCGTACGTTGGTCATATATTGTTGATGGCCCTTGTTCAGAGTACGTATATTTCATTATTTGTTGAAACAATGGCAGGGGAACGCTACATAACCACTCTCCAAATTGTTGCTCTCGTAGATCGGCTAATGGCACCTCACATTTTCGCTCTTCTTCTTGATTGGCTGATCGTGCTTCAGATCCTACACACAGCATACTAATAATAAAACTCAACTGAATACACCATCGTTTTCTGATCATAAAAACCTTCTTTTATTAACTAAAGTTCAACTGCAGTAAATATAGCCACTACTATAAGGAAAATTATCTTGAAATACAAAGTTTCATTGCAATCAACTTTATTAATTGTTTCTACACACTCTGCACTGTATAATTGATTTTAAAAACCGATAAAAGAATCGGGAGCGATCACTCGCTCCCTACTTAAAAAATCTACTGTTATACAAAGCTCAATTTACAAAATTGGCGCCGTAATCCCCCAACTATCTGGAGTTAAAATTTGTAAAGCTCCCCCAGCACTTGCAAGACCATTAATAATCTGATCCGAAACACTTGGATCTAATCTAGTTATTCTAAAACTCGGCCACCAAGGACTATTCCCTGCAGCATCTTTATACTTAGGATCAGTATTTTTGACAGGAGTTACACTAAGTAAAAAATGGCTATAAACAGCTTGTCCTAACGGTGCAGAATAAAAATCATTATTTATTCCCCAACACTGGCCGTATGCATTAAGCATGTCCGTAGTGAATACGAGTGGAAGCCACGTTACCGGATCCCTTCCCCATACTTGGCCGACCTTGGCTCCTACCGTATGCACATCAGTGAAACCTGTATGCAAGCGCCAGTCACTAACGCCCATCCATCCAAAAACCATCAAATATTTGAGCGCTAATGATCTGACATAATCTGGATAAAATGTCGGAATTATCATGCCAGAAGCGTACGGCGTTGCTGCAGGTATATCTCGTCTAAAATAATCTCCTGCAAACAACCATCGAGCATACATTGCGAATGGTAGTACGCTATAAATATTAACATTGACCGCATTAACAGGTTGTGTGCCACACAACAAAACAATTGCAAATATGGACAACCGCTTTAATATCATCACTATCTCCTTTTATTATGATAAAAATATTAAAAAATATAATTCAACTTACAAACCTGGCACTCTGAAATCTGCATCAAGTCTAAATATTCGAAATTTCGGCCACCACTGAGCATTGCCTGCGGTATCTTTATCTGCATCATTTTTAACCGCAATTACTATCAGTGCAAAGTTATTATATACCGCCTGTCCTGCTGGCGCAGAATACAAATCTGGATCTATGCCCCAACATTGGCCTAGTGTGTAAGAAACACCTGCCTTTTGTTCAAACATTTTTTGAGTAAAAACAAGTGCGCAGCCAGTATCTGGATTTCTTCCCCAAATGTCTCCAACTTTAGCGCCCACTGTGTGTACATCAGAAAAACCTTTATGCAAGCGCCAGTCATTAACCCCCATCCATCCAGATTTTTCTACGGGAGAAAAACCAGCAACCTTCCAGCTATACGAAAGCACCTGGCATCCCGCTAAATCTTGTAACGCGAGCGCGGTCAATATCGCTGCAGGGATCTCTCGTCTGAAATAATCTCCTACAAATTCCCAGCGTGCATACATCTTTACGGGGATGTTGTTATATACATTAACATTTACCGCATGCCCCACTTGCATATTCAACAATAATGCCACGATGCATAACTTCTTGATCATTCCTATCTCCTTCTTATTGTATTAGACATAGTACATATGTCATATATCATACAAAACAAGAATAAAGAGTCGATCGACAGCCAGTCAATAATTAATGTTTTTGTTATATCGTTATGGATAGGTCGTTGGGGTAAATTGTTCAAGATTATAAATGCCTAGCTCTTTTTCAATAGCAGCAACTCTTTTTACTATCCCAAAAAAACCTTCTTCGCCAAATAGTTTATATTCGAGATCCTCAAATTTGTCTCCCAACTGCTCAAACTCTTTTTTACTCACTAATGACCGTACTTGTGGAAACAGTACAGTATCTTCACGCGCTTCATGCGGTCTATACATGGTAATAAACCTTTTTAGTAATCTTACAATCTGCTTTTCTCTTTTTTTATTCTTTGGCCCCCCCATATCAATAAGTCCTTGCAGCTCCGCAGTAATATCTCTACCTTTTACATGTTGTTTACGGAGAGTTTTGACCAAAGAAACTTGCCTTTTGCTTTTCTCAAACAGCGGAAATAGGTAATCTTCTTCAAGTTTTTCATGATAATTTTCAATAAAATCTTTAATAATGACAACGGCTTGAGACAGGGATTGCTCTGGTAACTCGTTTCCTTCAATTCTTCTAATAATTTCTTCATATATTAATAGGACCCGATTAAGGACACCATGCTCACGCATTAGATCTTCAGTAAGAGGAAGCTCTTCCTCTTGCTGAATTTTCATAACCTCTTTTTTAATACTGGAGTTTTTAGCGGCAAAACAAAAGCTATGGGTGCCAACACCAATTACTAAAATAATAAAGTACATACTGGATTCGAAACAACGTCGCCACTGCATCATCACTCCCCTTTCATGAAAATTGTATTTTTAAAACGTTAATCAGGAAAAAGATAGTAAAAATGTAATGACACATTCAATAACAACGCTAAAAATAAGTACGCATGATCTCTACCATGCTTTTTTTTATTGTATTATTCCATGGGCCAATGCTTTATAAAATCGTCCGCCTCATGCTTATTCCTGATAACGAAAATCTTCTTTGTATCTGTATACTGATGTAATAACGACTCAATAACAGGCCTTTTATCCCTATTATATGAACAAATAAATTTTAAAAATTTACGATCAGGACCTCGCTCGGGACAGCCCGGGGCACTTGAAAAATAGACTTTGCCAAAATGGGTAACCGCCCGTTTACAAACCCGGTACAAACAAAGAGCTGTTGGCATATCCAAAAAAATAATCACATCAGCTTTTTGAATGCGATAATCAAAAAACCTAATCGCCATGCCCTCTATAATCCACGACTGCCGATCACACAACCCTTCATGAATTTTTTGAAACTCTGCACGATCCGGTTCCTGCCAACCAGGTCGCCAAAAATACTGATCTAAATGGTATAATGGAATACCCAATAAGTGGTGTAGTTTCAGTCCAAGCGTGGATTTTCCCGATCCGCAATTTCCAATAATGGCAATTTTCATAAACTACCCTGTTGTCAATTTATTTTTATGCATCACCCTTCTCTTCACTGCCACGTCTTTCCAATCGCGCTTGCTGCTGCCTTTGTTGATTCAGAAGGTGTGTGTGCATGTGATTAACGGGTGTCCTAGCTCCCCACACTCTCATTGCCCCATCTTCTCCCTGCCTTGTAATAAGCCGTGTACCACCAGCAATAGTAAGTAGATTGCTACGAAATTGTGGTTCGCAAAAAGCGTTTATTTTTGCATATTTCTGTAAAATAGTGAATACGCGTAAAAGCTCTCCATGTTTTTTATTACTGTATACTCCTGCACTACTCTTTCCCTGCCCATTCAAACCAGTGATCACCAAATCATTATTACCCGTAAATGCTATCGATCTTGTATAGTTTCCAGCCCGATTATTAAAACGATATTTTGGCACCCCTGAACTCGCATCATACACTTCTACGTTATAACCGCGCACGCACGCCAACAAAGAGTTATCAGCACTGAATGCACCCTGCGTTACAGATCCCGGCAGTGTATATAAGAGTTCTCCCTCGGGTACACTCTTGCACTGCGCATCACTTTTATCATCTGCCCACGCCAAAGCCTTGCGCCGATCGCCACTCACCACAACATGCGGAGCATCTTCTTCCATTCTCAGCAGTACTGTTTTTTTATCAACATTCCATGCACGTATGAGCGTCTTCAAAAAGGTCGGCTCGCCCGGCTCGCGATATTCATCGCGCGTTCTTCTAACCTGGTGTTCTATCGTTGTAATAATGTTACCATTCGTACTAATCTGAATGTCCTTATGATGGAGCATTCCTTCTAAATTTGAAGCCGCTTCTTTGCCAAAAGAAAATTCTTGTTTTCCATGAGAACCAACGGGAACTACCTTTATTCCTGGAAGAGAGACAAAATGATTTCTTCCTGTCGCTACGCGCTCTCCTTCAGGGCTAATTTTTATAACCGAAATACCATCCAAATCTCTATCTTGCCATTGATCTAACAACTCATGCGTCTCTATGTTAAAAACAGAGATTGTTGCACCTGGCACATACGTTACCAGAAATTTACCATTGGGGCTCACATCAAAAAGACTCACATTTCTTTCATCAATATTCATAACAGGTGCTACCGCTATCACATCTTGATCAGATAAGGAAGCTCTTTGAGCTTCTGTTAGTAAAAAATCGAATAATATTTTTTTCTGTATTACCGAGGGGAGTGCTAAACACAACCCTTCGGTCGTTTTGATAGATTTAGGTTTTTGCTTTTGCGATCCACTGCCCAGCGCTTTCCGCACCCAATTCCACGCTTCTGCTGCTGGCTCTATTGGATGAACAGTTATTAATAAAAAACCTACAATCGCTATCCATATATTTTGTCTTGTAATCATCATAGTTCTTTCTTTAATGTTATATATTCAAATCAAATTCCAACATTTCTTTTGGATAATCACCTGCCAAGATAGCAGGCAAATATTCCGGTAAAAATTCAGGAAAAATTGGATCTTTACAATCAATAATATCCTGCAAAGAAAACCACCGCAGCTCTTTTACTACCGCTTTTTCATCGTCAGTAAGCGCATGCAGGGTCACCTCTTTTTGTGCCGTCTTAGCCACCACATAATACTCTTTAAATCGCGTCGCTTGTTCTTTCCAGATTAAATCGATTTCGGTACACCACACAAGCGGCCCAAGTTCCACGAGTTCTTTTGCAATACCCGTTTCTTCATACACTTCTCGCAAAGCTGCATGCTCAATCGTTTCCCCTTCTTCCATACCACCGCCAATGGTACACCAAAATGTTTCACGCTTTACTCCGCCAACTGGACCAATGTCCAAATCCCCAATCTTCATAAGCAACACCTTGTTATCGTGCAAAAGTAATAATCGTGCACACGTTCTGATTACAATAGACATGGTATATGATCCTTTCATAGTTGCTGTAACAATTTTTTAATAAAGCGCTGCAGAAGGGATAGTATACCGAATGGCCTACACAAAAACAAAATGGACATCTAAAAAATGCCCATCTAAACATAATAAATCGCATATATCTTAAATAGTTACTCACCAAAAACTTTTTTATGCCAAAATGCTTTTTTATTGTCGTAAAACCAATGCTTATTACGATCATTTAAAAATCGTGCAAGTTGATTCATATTAGCTATCTTATAGCGATAGAACAGACCTATTAGATCATCTAATTCATCATCACTAATATCATCGTATGACAGAGTTTCCAAATACAACTCATCACCACGGCCATAGAAATTATCGATGAATTCTATCTTTTTAATCCACTCAAAAAAGGCATCTTCGCCTTTTTGATCAACGAATCCCACCCGTTTGCATACTAAAATATTCTCTCTGTTATCGGTCATTGTTTCTTCTCACGATTTTCGGTTGCAAAAACTAGATCATAATCACCATCAGGATACTGCACTTCCCAATGAACGCCTCGATCATCAGCAAGCTCCGATGGAATCCAAATATTACCTTTCACATCTGGCCATCCATAGCCTCTTCGTTGTATCACCTTTTTGCCATCCCAATTTTTTTGTTCAACAAAGCCATCATCTTTAGTCGGCTGTCTACATTTAAGACCTACTTGATAATTAAGCTGATCAAATGAATAACTATACTTAATACCCCGTTTATACGTAAAAATACAACTACCCATACACCTTATACCTCATCATTAAGATTTTTTTGCACGACCAAATACTCGTTGATGCCAATATCCTCTGAAATATCCTTTTGGTTTATCAAAAAACCATACTCTATTTCTATCGGTTAAGAACCTGGCAAGCTGTTTCATATCTACATTGTACCTAAAAAACAATCCTATAATGTCTCGCAAATCATTATCATGTAACTCATCTGCAGCCAAATGCAAATACAGCTCTTTACCTGCGCCTGAAATTTTATCAATACATGTAATTTTTTTTATGCATTCAAAAAAAGCCTCTTCATCTTTTTTACAATAAAACTTAGTGCTCTTACAAATTAACATATTTTTATCTTTAACATTTTTCATTTTGCTCCTCGTATGTGGCCTCCCGGATGAACATTACCAATATGTTTTCCTTTTTTATCTATAATATCCCAATGAGGCCCTCCATGACCAGATTCGCCAGATGGCACCCATAAGTTGCCATCCTCATTAGGATACCCACGCTGCCCAGTGTGAGGATGTTTCACTTTCCTTCCATCCCATTTTTTCTCCGGAACAAAACCATCTTCTTCTGTATTTGGTTTACCTGGTGCTTTTCCATCTTTATCCTTTTCCTTATCTTTCGCTTCTTCCTTACCCTTGTCACCTTCCTTGCCCTTCTCCTCTCCTTTCCCCTTACTCTTTGCATAAGAGCTCGTCCCACCAAATACACTTCTCAAAACTTCCGGTTCTAATTCAACATCATATTCGGCAATTCGCTCGCGAGTACAATATTTTATAACACAACTTGCTACACCGCCAAGGGCAATACCTCCTACCAATCCGACAGGTCCTAAAGTAACGCCGCCTAAACAACCGCCTACTCCCAGATCGTAAGAAATAGAAAATCCAATCACTGCTTGCCAAGGAATAGCAATATTATGCGCAACAACAGCTTCCATACCAACTAAAAATGTATGCGTATCTTCTATTTCAAGCGCATATACTTGTGTTGTTTCCGGAATCACCGATAATGCAGCAATTTGAATCTCTGTATGGCCCTCACACAGCAAAAAATCTCCAACATTGAGCATGTATGCTGGCACCCATTGCTTATCAGTCATCCGATAAAAAACTTGTGTCGGGGTGCATATCATATCAAGCGAAGGCTTATTGAATGATATACGACAACAACAACTGGCCTTACTCTGGCCAACTGATTTTATCTTCTTGCTTACCCATCGATCAGTTTTTTCATCATAACTGACTACATATTGTTTTTTATCTTCGCGAGCAAGGCGAACAACTTGATTCATTGCCCAACAGCCCTTAATCGGGCCATCCTTGTGTGCAGCTCTAATAAATGTTTGTTCACCAAAACCATGTGACTGCATGTTAACGCTAAAAAACAATGTAGCGATCAAAAAGAAATAGTTCATATATCTTATGATCATTATTCTTTCCTTATGGTCAACTCACCAAAAGATTTTACGCCTGATTTTTTTCTCGAATACAACATACATACAACTGCAAGTTCTCTTTCCAAATCAACAGATGCGCGTTTTCACTACCTTTTTCTATGTTGTAGTCACCAAAAAATGTACGCGATCGCATAACATTGCATCTGCCCAAAAAAATGTTTTAGCATGTCCCTATATTTTTAAAAAAAGGAAGCATCAAATCAAAACTGTAAAAAACATTGATGTAGCGTGTTATACCCAGAGCAAATGATGCGGTCAAACCGTACATTTGCTCTCTTTTTTTCAACTTAAGTCTTATCCGAAAACGTGTTGAGCGTTAATGTATTGCAAAATATTGCAAACGATAGACATTCTAGAGCATTTTTGGCATTCCATCCTCTTGGCGAGTGTATGCGCAGCCATCCAGGCAATTATGCGCTCAGTATGAGCGCGGCACAATACATTGAATTCAGTTAAATATTTCTTTATTAACCTGGATCACCCGCACGCGAATCCTCCTTCGCCAAGGCTTCGGCGGACAAGTCGGCGGCCTGCCCGGCGTAGCTGCAAGCGAAGACGGGCTCGTGACGACGATCGAGGGCCTTTTGTTCTAGTTAGCGTTCAAATATGGTGAGATTTTTCGGATAAGTTCTTAAAAAAGAACTATACAAAAAACAGTTTTTGATCAACACTAAGCAACCGTAAAAATAAAAACACACGTAAAACAGGAAATATCATTTATGAAAAGAATAGTACTACTCTACACAACGCTGTTATTGGCAACAAACAATGCCTATGGCATGTTCGCAAGAACCTATATGCCAACCCCTGCAACGCGGCACAGCGTGATTAGATTTCTAGAAGCACAAAAAACTATCGCCGATCTCCAGCGCTTACAAGCTAAGTTTCCGACTGCAGTGGTAGATCGCTACAAGACCGTCCATTCTTTGTATTGATCTTGCAACAGTTTTGTAGACACAAGGAACCTAGAGTGGATTACCTCTGTCGCCGGTAAGGCGAGCTTCACCCTACTGCTCCTATAAGATATTTCTGTTCAAACTCATCCGGCGTTAGATAACCTAATGTTGAATGGA
>DASZBJ010000031.1 GCA_035944115.1 Candidatus Babeliales bacterium | reverse complement strand
TCTTCTTCTTCTTCTTCTTCTTCTTCTTCTTCTTCTGGATCTCTTTCTTCCTCTTGTTCTTCGTCTTTCCCTAGCTCTTGTTCTTTTTCTTCGTTTCCTTCGTGTGGTTTGGGGTCGGGTGGTTTTATACCTAGCTCTTCTTCTTCAGAGAGTACAGCGTCGGTTGGTTTGGGGGAGGGTACAGCCTCGCTTGGTTCGGGGGAGGGTACAGCGTCGGTTGGTTCCGCTTCAGCTGTTCGGAAGGGCAAGGTTTACAGAGTTCTCTTGAGTCTTTGCACGGTTAACGTCCCACTCGTTAAGAAGATTCCTAGGACCGTTGTGGGGTTGTTTGCGAAGATGTGGGGTTCTCTCCTTGAAGAGGCTTGCTTTTCACGCACCTTACCAGCTTGGAGCGCCTTCCTGTCTTTTCCTCGGTGCATTCTTCTTGCACCTGTTCGTGCAGGTCGTTCACTTTCTCGGGGTCAAACAGTCGTGGGGCTGATCCAATCGCGGTTAGAGTTATGGCCAACCAAGTCCGAGGAGCTTTGGAAGGCCGTGGTAGAGCGTTCACAGCTCAGAGCGAGGAAACCAAAGACAGGCGATGAAAAACGTAAGGGATCTGCAAGTGATGAAAAACGGAAGGGATCAGCCGCTGAGTCTGCGGTGGTGCAAGCCCTTCGAATAGGAGACGTAAAGAAGGCTTTGCGCACGCTTTGTGCTGCTCCCATGGCTCCGAAGTGTGACGAGACGTTTCAAGCGCTCAAGGACTTGCATCCAGACGGTGCACCACCTTCGCGGGTTCCCGCCTGCCCCGCTCCTCGCTTTGACTCCCAAACGGTTCAAGATGCCCTCGCCTCCTTCAGTCCGGGTGCTGCTGGGGGTTTGTTCGGTTACACACCTCTTCACCTTCGTCAGTGCTTTTTCGCAGAGACCTTTTCGTTTCAGCGCCAACTCACAAATGCGGTAAACCAGTTTGCGGATGGAAAGGCTCCGAGTTTCCTACAGCCTTTTCTCGCGGGTGGGGTTTCAATTGCTTTGAGCAAGCCAGGAGCGAGTATGGCAGTCAGACCCTTGTGTTGTGGTGACCCTCTTCGTCGCCTCGTGGCAAAGTGTTTCTGCATTGCAGGGAAAGGTAGCATCACGGAGGTTTTCAAGGGTCGGAACTACGGGGTAGGTTGTCCAGGCGGTGTCGAGGTGGTTACTCATTCGCTTCGCGATGTCCTTCAGCGTCACGCAGGGTCCGAGCTAGCGCTTCTTAAGATCGACTTTAAGAACGCCTTTAACCAGATCGACAGGGATGCTTTTGTGAAGGCCACTTGCACCACTCTCCCAGGTTTGACCAACTGGACAGAGTGGTGCTACCGACAGCCTTCGATTTTACTCTACGATCACCAGCGCGTCCTTTACTCTTCTTGCGGTGTCCAGCAGGGTGATCCCTTGGGCCCGCTGTACTTTTGTTTCGGTCTTGCCCCCCTTGTGAGTGTCATCCAGTCCTTGAACCCCGTGTACAACAAGTGGTACATGGACGATGGGGGCATCGTAGCCCCTATTGAGACACTTGTGAAGGTGTGGGAGATCTTGGAGAGGGAGGGTCCACGTGTGGGGCTGATCTTGAGTCCGAAAAAGTGCGAGTGGTCTTGGTTAGACCCCACCCGCTCTGAGCCGTGTCCAATTCAGGGCGTCACCCTTGTTCCGACCTCAGAAATCTGCATGCTGGGAGTACCGTTGGGTTCAGCAGCTGAGTCCGCTAGGTTTGTACAGAAAAAACTCTTTTCCCGTCTGACTGTGGCTGTCAACCGTTTGCAGGACTTCGAGGACACCCAGTCTGCCTTTTTTCTTCTGCGTATTTCTTTTTCTATAGTTAGAGCTGTCCACTTCATGCGCACAACTCCGCTTGGCCACTGGTCAGAACAGGCCACTGAGTTTGACAACAGCATTCGACGGGCCACAGAACAGATCCTCGGGTTCGCTTTGAGTGATGCCGCTTACACTCAGGCTTGTCTGACCCCCTCTTTAGGTGGCCTCGGTCTTCGTCGCACCGCCGTGCACGCCGACGCGGCATTTGCGGCCAGTTGGCGAGAAGCGAAGTCCGAGTCTGGAGAGAGTTGGTTAGTTCCACCTTTTGACACAACCTTGTACGGCAGTCAGAAGGATGCCTCGTATCGGATCGACGAGGCAATCCATAAGCGTTTAGTCGACAGTGCACCAAATCCGCGTGAACGCCAGCGCTTGCGTCGCCTAGCTGAGCCTCACTCCGGAGCTTGGATTACAGCCGTCCCATCAAACGAAGACGGGTACGACACCGTCATGCCTCCGAAACTTTTCCGCATCGCAGTCGCGTACCGGCTCGGTGTCGAAGTTGTCCCCCTCGGGCTCTCTTGCCCTCGTTGCATGCAAACCATTGATGTTATGGGCGATCACGCCTCTTGCTGCTCGAGGAATGGAGATCTCGTTGTGCGGCACCATCGAATTCGGAACCTTGTGGGAAAGTTTTGCGAAGAGGCCCTGCTGTCTCCTATCCTGGAAAAGGCAAACATCCTAGGACCGACTGATGGTCGTCGGCCTGGTGATGTGACGTTGCGGCTTTGGAAAAACAGCAAGGGTCTAGCCATTGACGTAGCGGTGACCAGTCCGTACACGTCTTCAGGTGTTTTCATGAAGGATCCTGCTGAATCGTACGCCAGGAACAAGAAACACGGGTGTTACGACAAGGGCTTCGTTGGAACGGACTTCTTCTTTTGTCCTCTCATCCTTGAGACCACAGGAGGGATCAACGAGGAAGGTACCGACGTCTTGAGGCAGATCTTCAGGTTTGGGTCGCGGCGTTTGAACATGGTTCACAGTGTGTATGCTGGACGGGCTTGGGCGAGACTGTCTTGCAATCTGCAGAGCTCGGTTGCACAGGCAATCTTGAACCGCACTTGTGCTTGGGACCCTTTTGCGGAGGGCAGCTCTTCTTTTTCTTCTTCGTCTTCTTCTTCTTTCTCCTCTTTTACTTCTTCTTCCTCTTCTTCTTCTTCTTCTTCTTCTTCTTCTTCTTCTTCTTCTTCTTCTTCTTCTTCTTCTTCTTCTTCTTCTTCTTCTTCTTCTTCTTCT
>DASZBJ010000030.1 GCA_035944115.1 Candidatus Babeliales bacterium | reverse complement strand
TGCCTGTTTTGCCCGCTGTATACAGTTCTAAGGCATTTAATTTAAATTCTTTATCATAAATTCTTATTTTTCTCATAAAGTCCCTCGTAATTGTTAGTTTACTACAAGTTCTTCATGTCTACAAAAGTGTAGCAGGATCATTAAAAACGAGCTTGTCCTTCGACATGTTCTACGACTTGGTCTCGCGGCGAAGTGAAATGAAGACGGAAGCAGCATTAGCGCGTCAAGGTCCGGCGTAGCCTCTGGCGAAGACGGAAGTAGGGTTAGTATGATGGAAAGGGATATTGGGGTTTCTATTTGTATGTTTACGCTGCCTTTTGTTTAATTGTTTTAATTTTTAAATTGACAGTCTGAATGACCTTGGGCATTATTAGTTGCATTGCATAGGGGGTAATTATCAGTGTGGGGATTAAAAATCACGTCAGGGGGCGTTATGAAAAAAATTACATTTTTGATGGCAGTATTTTTATCGAACATGCCTATGCAAGCATTTTTTTATAATTGTGCTGTGCTGTATAACACTAAAACTGGCCAGCGAGTTTTTGCATTGGGTGATGTGCACTTGGATCGACCTGATAAAAAAATTACGTGCAAACAGCGCGCTGATTTGATTGCTATTTTACAAGATTGTGCGGCCAAAGGAGAGTCTACGCATTGCCTTGTGGAAGATGCGTGGTATGAGTATATGGACTATCTAAAAGCGAAATATGGACAGGATCGTCTTAAGGAGTTGCAGATGGTTTTAGATGGTGATTTTGATGATTTAGGCACTGCGGGAGCGGCAATGGTCGAGAAGGTTTTCCATTACTTTGAGCGTGAGTTACGCGTTGACAAACATAATGAACAATTGCGCTGGGGTTCTCCGATGGATGTATTAGTAAAACATGCACATGCATTAGGGCTACCTGCTATAAATATTGACCCGCGGGACATTCCATTTAATATTTCGTATAAAAACGATGATTATAAAGTAGAAAACAATTTGGAGCATCTGAGTGAAAAGGAGCGTAAGGGCATTCATGGATTATATACAATTATGATTGCCAAAACAGCGCAAGGCATAAAAAATCAGGAAATTAAGGAACGATTATTGGATTTTATGTATAGCTACTATTCTATATCAGATATGACGGGTTTAGATGAGGCGGCATCATTTATGGTTGATATAGCTGCCATAGATAATATTTATGAAAATAAAAATATTAAAAATCTTTTTTTATGTGCTGGTGCAGCCCACACTCGACGTGTTGTAGCATTTTTACAATCAACAGGCGATTATCAGCAGATAGATTTTGTTGGGTGTGATGGTGAAAATTTTAGGTTCAGAGATAAGATGAATATACTTATTCCATCACTTAAGGATGTGGTAAACGCAATTCCAAATAATACGGTTTCGGCCAAGGTTATTAAAGCAATAGTGAGCAAAGCAATGCATGTAATGCTCAAGGATGAGTATATGACAGGTATGGCAATCGATGTACCAAAAGCAATTGCAGATGGTTTAAAAGCAGAGCGCACGTATTTAACGAGAAAAGATGAGGCATTAAATACACGTGCACAATCGAAATTAGATGCGAGTGTATGATGAAAAAAAATATATTTTTGGCGGCGATATGTTTATTAATGCATATTCCTGCACAAGCAATTTTTTATAATTGCATTGTGTTGCGTAATAATAAAACAGGCCAGCGTATTTTTGCATTGAGCGATTATCGTGGTGATGCATTAATAAAGAAGAAAAAGACAGGTACGCAACGAGCAGATCTGATTTCTGTTTTACAAGATCTTAAAGCAGATGGGGAATTAGTACACTGTATTGTTGCAGATCTGGCGCATCAACGTGATGTGGATGCAGCTCTCAACAAGCATCAGGATTGTATACCATTTATGCTTCGAGTGTTACAAATTTGTTTAAAAGGTTCTTTTGATAATTTGGGTATTGCCGGATCCGCACTCGTAGAAAAGGTATTCGATTATCACCAGCGTGAAATATTAAAGGACTATCATTCACCATTAGGCTTATTAGAGAAGCATTTGCATGCATTAGGAATCTCTTGTTTGAATGTTGATGTAAGGGACATTGTTTATGATGCTGTTTATAATAACAGTGATGAGAAAATAACCGATGGATTAGATCATTTGAATGAGAAAGAACGTAAAGGAGTAGATGGGCTTAGTAGAATTATAATAGGCAAAACAGTAAGCAGCATTAAGAACAATGAGATTAAAAATCGGTTATTAGATTTTATGTATAGTCACTATGCTGTATCAGACACAATGGGATTATTTGACCGGTCAAAATGTATGGTTGATGTTGCTGCTATAGATGATCTTTATCAAAACAAAAACATTCGGAATGTTTTTTTGTGTGCTGGTGGGAGCCATGTTCGAAATATTGTTACATTTTTAAAATCAACCGGTGATTATCAGCAGGTAAACTTCGTTGGATGTGATAATGAAGATGTAATTTTCAAATTTAAGTTGGCTAACTTTATTCCATTGCTCAAAGATGGGATAGATGCAATTCCAAGTAATATGCGTGCTGCTCAGATGATCAAAACAAGATTGAGTAAAGTGGTCAATGCGATATTTAAAGATGACTTGGTTGATAAAATTGCAATTCATTTGCCAAAAGCAATTGTAGACGGCTTAAAAGCAGAGCGTAACTATTTAAAGCGAGAGGAAAATGCTTTGCAATTGCCAGCGTACTGTGGAATATTGGACGCGGTAAAAGCGCGTGCTCAATCGAAATTATAGAATCTATTTTTAAACAGGCGTAAAAAGCAGAGGATCGGGAACGGTCCTCTTTGTATTTCTAGGTTGCTTGGCGTGCTTCATAGAATGTTCTACGTTGCGCCTAAATAAGCTATGAGATTGCAGATAAGGATTCTTGTCTGGAGAGTGGATAATGATGAAAAAATATTGATTGTACGTTCATATAGCGCTAAAATTACGTGCGTGAGAAAAATCTTGTTGTGATAAAGGAATAATGCACTATGAATAGTATAAAAAAGAATTTTTTATTAATAATGAGTTTGTTTGTTGTGTGTAATGGAAGATTGCATGCAGCAGCAGAGGATCATTCTGGGGAAAATCCAGCGTTATCAGTTGTATTGAATAATTTGAAAATACTGGTGGAAGAATATCAAGGTTGGTCGGCAGAGGAGAAAAAAGAGGGTGCTCAAGATGCTGATAGTGTAGCTGATATTATTGCTCGCTTGAATGCAGGGTTGGAGTTTTTTACGCTAGAAGAGCAAGATGGTCGCAATCACTCGACCTTTTATTATAGCAGTCATCATAAATGTAATGAGATGCTTAAGAACATTAAAAAGCAGAGAGACAATTGGCGAGAGCTCGAAAACCGAGCGAATGAGGTAAAAAAATTATTATTGAATAAGAGTGAGGGTGATCACAATAATTCAATAATGGGAGCTGCAGCTACTGCTGTAGCTGATGCAAACAGCATATTAGATCTTGAGCGTAGAAAGCCCTATTTTTTAGGATTTTCATCACCGGTGCTAACAGGGCCAGCTCTTCTGACGGATCCTCGTATTGGTGTCGTTGGTTTGATAGCGGCTCGAGTGGGGCAAGCGTGCTATGGTAATACACCTGCTCTTTCTATTATGAAAAAGCTATCGGGACTGCAGGCATTAGCGAGTGTGGCCTGCAACATATACCGGACGAAGCAATATTTTGGTAAAAGAGAAGAAGTGCTCAAGCCATATTTGCAAGACCGTGCACAGAATAAACAAAGATAGGTAGCCGTGTAGGTATGGAATGAGTTTGGATAATAATCAGGGGTCAGAATGGCCCCGTTTTCTGTTTGTTATATTCGACTGCTGCTGTTGTCTCTACAGGTAGTCAGAGTATTCTGAGCTTTAAAGGGAAAAAAATATGAAAAAATGCACCACGATTCTTGCTGTTTTAGTATCATTGATCGGTATTTCTACCTACGCTGTGTTTACTAATTTAACCATATTGTGGCATAAGGGCACTGGCCAGCGTGTTTTGTTATGTGGTGATGGGCATGTGGATACAACAGATATGAAAGATACACTTGCTAACCGAACAGGCGTGATTTCTGTAGTACAAGATTTGTATGATCGAGGTGAATCGGTACATTGTTTAGTTGAAGACGGTTACTCTTTTAATTTGAAAGATTTTGATTCTTATTCTGCGGCTGATAAAAAGAAATGTTGCGAAGACAAGCTTCTTGTTCACTGTGCACAAATGATGGGTCTAAGGTTTGGGCAAAATTTACTGCAATGTTCCCCTCTATCATTTTTAGAGAAATGTTTGCTTGAAAAGGGGCTATCTGGTAGCAATATTGAGAGAAGGAGTTATATCGATCGACATAGTAGAGTGAACGATGCTTTTGGTGCACGTATACATATGTACAAGAATATTAAAAGCTGTTCTATTCGACGGTCGTTATTAGATTTTATGAAAAGTAATTATGCCATGCCTTCTCTGTATGCTTCGCCAAATTCACCGGATGATAGGTATGATTATTTTATTAGACCTCTTCTGAAACCATAAAATTTATGGCATACTCATGATCTGTTTATATAAAAAAAGGTTATGAGAACATGAAATATGAAAAATTAAAATCATCATCAGAGGCACAATTTCGCAGAGTAACTGGGGTCAAGCGCAA